>CAMLOC010000313.1 GCA_946481465.1 uncultured Shinella sp.
GGCCGCTTCCTTTGCCTGCTGAAGGGCGGCATCGGTTTTCTTGTGGGCGGCGATTTCCCTGAGGAGCAGGGTTGTCTGGCGGGAGGACTCTTCCTCCGCAACCACACGGCTGTCATGGGCGAGCACGTAGAACCAGCAGACGATGCCGGCGACCACGGCGAAGACGAAGAAGACCACGGCGATGGTGCGCTCCACCACGGTCGCGGTCTCCGGCGAATGGGTGGCGACCTGATGGGCGATCATGGCCAGGATGACGCCCATGCCGGTGATCGAGAGGACGGTGGCGATGCCGTAGCGGCCGAGGCGCGTGGCGAGCGCGCTCGTCACCGGTTCGGGCAGAACGGCCTTCGCGACGCCGGCGACCTGCGCGTTGAACCGCGCCTTCGGCTTGCACAGGTCGTGGCAGCGGCTGTCGAGGGAACAGCACAGCGAGCAGATCGGCGCGGCGTAGGCCGGGCACCAGGCCATGTCCTCCGGCTCGAACGGGTGCTCGCAGATCGAGCAGGTGATGGTCTGTTCCTTCGCCCAGCTCCTGCGCTGCTTGCGCGCGAGATAGTAGCGACCGCCCGTCGCCCAGGCGATCAGCGGCGAGGCGAGGAAGGCGACGATGGCGGCGACATAGGGGGCGAGGGAGGCGGGGATGTCGCCGAAGGTCCCGAAATGGGCGGTGAGAGCGACGACCGCCGAAAGCGTCATGGCGCCGAGGCCCACCGGGTTGATGTCATAGAGATGGGCGCGCTTGAACTCGATGCCGGGCGGCGACAGGCCGAGCGGCTTGTTGATGAAGAGGTCGGCCGAGATGGTGCAGAGCCAGGCCATGGCGACGATCGAGAACACGCCGAGCGTTTCCTCCAGCAGCCGGTAGATGCCGAGTTCCATGAGCAGCAGCGCGATCGCCACGTTGAACACCAGCCAGACGACGCGGCCCGGATGGCTGTGGGTGAGGCGCGAGAAGAAGTTCGACCAGGCGAGCGAGCCCGCATAGGCATTCATCACGTTGATCTTGAGCTGCGAGACCACCACGAAGGCGGCCATCAGCAAAAGGGCCGCGCTATCCCACGGCAGCATGTAGCCGAAGGCGGTATAGTACATCTGCGCCGGATCGGCGGCCCGCGTGGAGGGCACGCCGGCCGACAAAGCCAGCACGACGAGGAAGGACCCCGCGATCAGCTTCGGGGCGCCGACGATGACCCAGCCGGAGCCGGCGAGGAAGATGGCGATGCGGTGGTGAAGCCTGCGCTGCCCGTTCGGCGGCAGGAAACGCAGGAAATCGACCTGCTCGCCGATCTGCGCCATCAGCGCGAAGATGACGGCCGAGGCCGCGCCGAATTCCGCGAGCGTGAAGGGCGCATAGGTTCCGGGCGGGCCGGAGGGATGGTGGAGGCCGCAATAGGCGAGCCATTCCCCGACCTTTTCCCAGTCGGAAAAGGCAATGAAGACGAAGGGCAGGATATTGAGCACGATCCAGAACGGCTGGGTGACGAGCTGGAACTTCGAGATCAGCCGGACGCCATGGGTGACCAGCGGGATCACCACGACGGAGGAGACGATGTAGCCGATCCATAGGGGGATGCCGAGCGCCAGCTCCAGCGCACCGGACAGGATCGAGGCCTCGATGGCGAAAAGGATGAAGGTGAAGCTGGCATAGATGAGCGAGGTCAGCGTCGAGCCGATATAGCCGAAGCTCGCCCCGCGCGTCAAAAGGTCGATGTCGACCCCGTGACGGATGGCGTAGCGGCTGATCGGCAATCCGACCAGAAGGATCATCAGGCTGGCGACGACGATGGCGGCTATGGCGTTCGTCGTGCCGTAGGACATGGTGATCGCGCCGCCGATGGCCTCGAGCGCCAGGAAGGAGATGGCGCCGATCGCCGTTTGCGAGATGCGGTCGGAGGAAAAGCGCCGGGCGCTCTTGGCCGTGAAGCGCAGCGCATAGTCTTCCAGCGTCTGGTTGGCGACCCAGCGATTGTATTCGCGACGGATCGGTATGATGCGCTGGCGTGCGGCCATGTTTCGCTGTCGTTCCCCTCGGTTGTTCGGGGCCGTGTTCACCCGTCCGCCCTTCCCGCTTTCGTAGCACACATGCGCCGCCCCCGAAATTCCTGCTGCGCTGCAAAATCTTCCCTCTTGTCCCTGGCGCCTACGTAGAATGACGTATGTGCGGCGCAGCATGGCTGGCGGATAGTCGCTCCAAGCAACGGCAGGAACCCGTTGCGGTCAAAAGAACAGAGGGGTTCAGACCATGTCCATCAAGGCGCGCGCCACCGGCGCATTGCTTGCAGCCATTCTTTCCACGACGGCCTTCCACGGCGCGTTCGCGGCCGACGACACGATCAAGGTCGGCATCCTGCATTCGCTTTCCGGCACCATGGCGATTTCCGAGACGACCCTCAAGGACGCCATGCTGATGCTCATCGAGGAGCAGAACAAGAAGGGTGGCCTGCTCGGCAAGAAACTCGAAGCCGTCGTCGTCGACCCGGCATCCGACTGGCCGCTCTTCGCCGAAAAGGCGCGCGAGCTTGTTTCTGTCAACAAGGTCTCGGCCGTCTTCGGTTGCTGGACGTCGGTTTCGCGCAAATCGGTGCTGCCGGTCTTCGAGGAGTTGAACTCGATCCTCTTCTACCCCGTCCAGTACGAGGGCGAGGAAAGCCAGCGCAATGTCTTCTATACGGGCGCCGCGCCGAACCAGCAGGCGATCCCCGCCGTCGACTACCTGATGGAGAACGAGGAGGTCGAGCGCTGGGTTCTCGCCGGCACCGACTACGTCTATCCGCGCACGACCAACAAGATTCTCGAAGCCTACCTGATCTCCAAGGGCGTCAAGCCCGAGGACATCATGATCAACTACACGCCCTTCGGTCATTCCGACTGGCAGACGATCGTCTCCGACATCAAGAAGTTCGGCTCGGCCGGCAAGAAGACGGCCGTCGTCTCGACCATCAACGGCGATGCCAACGTTCCCTTCTACAAGGAACTCGGCAACCAGGGCGTCAAGGCCGAGGATATCCCGGTCGTCGCCTTCTCGGTAGGCGAGGAGGAGCTTGCCGGCCTCGACACCACGCCGCTCGTCGGCCATCTCGCCGCCTGGAATTACTTCCAGTCCGTCGACAACGCGGCCAATGCCGAATTTATCAAGACGTGGAAGGCGTTCACCAAGAACGACAAGCGCGTCACCAACGACCCGATGGAAGCCCACTACATCGGCTTCAACATGTGGCTGAAGGCCGTCGAAAAGGCCGGCACCACGGATACGGACGCCGTGCTCGACGCGATGATCGGCGTTTCCGTGCCGAACCTTTCGGGCGGCTATTCCACCATGATGCCGAACCATCACATCACCAAGCCGGTGCTGATCGGTGAAATCCAGGCAGACGGCCAGTTCGAGACCGTGTGGGAAACGCCCGGCCTCGTGGTCGGCGACGAATGGTCGGACTTCCTGCCCGACTCCAAGGACCTGATCGCCGATTGGCGCAAACCGATGGAATGCGGCAACTTCAACGTCGCCACCGGCAAGTGCGGCGGCAAAGGCTCCTGATCGGGTGAACGAAGGGAAGGTGGCTTGCCCCTCACCCTAACCCTCTCCCCGCAGGCGGGGAGAGGGGACGTGGCCCACGAACTGCCGATATTTGAAGAAAACGGTGCGGCATATCCCCTTCTCCTCGCTTGCGGGGAGAAGGTGCCGGCAGGCGGATGAGGGGCCTTTGACAATGACACCATCCCGCCCGACCGGGCTGGCCTCACCACTCACGCCCCGGGGGGCAAAGATGCAAGCGCGGCTCATCCATCGTTTCCTGCAATGCATGCTCGTCGCCTTCTGCGTGATGGCGACGCTGTTCGCCACCGACATCCGGGCGGCAGACGACCTGCGCGCCATGGTGAACGCGCTTGGCGGCGGCAGTTTCCAGGAGAACCAGAAACAGGTCGAGGCACTGGCGAAAACCGGCGATCCCAGGATCGTTCCCGCGCTCGAGGCGCTTGCCGAAGGCGATCTCTACCAGCGCAAGGCCGACAGCACCGTCTTCATCGTCAAGCCTGCCGGGTCCAATTTCAAACTGATCGATGCCCTGACCGGCGACGCGGCGGGCGAAGAGGCCAAGGCCGCACTCGAAAAGGTTAAGGTCAACAACGGCCTGCGCCGTGTCATCCGCGCCGCGCTCGGCGGCCTCACCCTGATGAGTCCGGACGCCGCCGTGCGTCTCGAGGCCGCGGGCACGATCCTGCGCACGCCCTCGGCCGATGCGCTGGAAGGTCTTGAAGCCGCGCTTGCCGCCGAAACGGATAGCACGGTCAAGGCAGTGCTCGAACGCGCCCGCGCCGCCTCCATCCTCGTGTCCGACCGTCCGGTTGAGGAAAAGAAGGCGGCGATCGCCACTGTCATTGAGACCGGCGGCCGCGACTCGCTGTCACTGCTGTCGGGGGCGCTTTCCTCCGCCGATGAAAGCCTGCGGCCCGATATCGAAGTCGGCATCAGGCAGATCGAGGACCAACTCGCGCTCTGGGCGGCCGGGCAGAACATCTGGTACGGCCTGTCGCTCGGGTCGGTGCTTCTCCTCGCGGCCATCGGGCTTGCCATCACCTTCGGCGTAATGGGCATCATCAACATGGCGCATGGCGAGATGGTCATGCTCGGCGCCTACACGACCTTCGTCGTGCAGCAGGTCATCCGCACCTCCTTTCCCGGCCTTTTCGACTGGTCGCTGGCGATCGCGCTGCCGCTTGCGTTCCTCGTCGCGGGCGCCGTCGGCCTCGTCATCGAGCGCGGCATCATCCGCTTCCTCTACGGCCGGCCGCTGGAGACGCTTCTTGCCACATGGGGCGTCTCGCTGATCCTCCAGCAGGCCGTGCGCTCCATCTTCGGTCCGACGAACCAGGAAGTCGGCAATCCCTCGTGGATGTCGGGGGCCTTCGAACTCGGTGGGTTGACGATCACCTGGAACCGCATGTGGATCATCGTCTTCTCCCTTGCCGTTTTCGCCTTCCTGCTCTTTCTCCTGAAGAAGACGCCGATGGGCCTGCAGATGCGTGCCGTCACGCAGAACCGCCGCATGGCCTCCTCCATGGGCATCAGGACGCCGTGGGTCGATGCGCTCACCTTCGCGCTCGGCTCGGGCATTGCGGGCATTGCCGGCGTCGCGCTCAGCCAGATCGACAACGTCTCGCCCAATCTCGGCCAGGGCTACATCATCGACAGTTTCATGGTCGTGG
>CAMLOC010000314.1 GCA_946481465.1 uncultured Shinella sp.
CCAGATGTTCTCGACCTTCGCGCCGAGCGAGACGAGCTGGTTGAGACAGGCGAGCGCGGCGGCGCCCGCGCCCGAGGCGACGATCTTGGCGTCGGAAAGCGCCTTGCCGGCCAGTTCCAGGCCGTTGAGGACCGCGGCGGCGACGATGATCGCCGTGCCGTGCTGGTCGTCGTGGAAGACGGGGATGTCCATCTTCTCGCGCAACTGGCGCTCCACCTCGAAACATTCCGGCGCCTTGATGTCCTCAAGGTTGATGCCGCCGAAGGTCGGCTCCAGCGCGGAGACGACATTGACCATCTCGTCGACCGTCGGCGCGTCGATCTCGATGTCGAAGACGTCGATGCCGGCGAACTTCTTGAAGAGAACCGCCTTGCCTTCCATCACGGGCTTGGAGGCGAGGGGGCCGATATTGCCGAGGCCGAGCACGGCCGTGCCGTTGGAGACGACGGCGACGAGGTTGGCGCGCGCGGTGTAGTCGGCGGCCGTGTTGGCGTCGTCGCGGATGGCGAGGCAGGGCGCGGCGACGCCGGGCGAATAGGCGAGCGCCAGGTCGCGCTGGTTGCCGAGCGGCTTGGTCGGGTTGATCTCGAGCTTGCCGGGGCGGGGGTGGCGGTGGAAGAAGAGGGCCTGCTGGTCGATGTCGCCGCTTGCCGGACCGTCCTGCGTGCGCGATTTGTCACCCGTGCTCATGATGCTCCCTGCCATATGCTGTTTTCGTCGCGACCCTTCGCTCTGCGAAGCCGCCGCGACGTGACGTTTTCCGAGTCTTCCATAAAGCCGCAATCAGCGGTCTGTGCAATGCCTATTTGCCATTGAAAAAGGCATAGGTGTGTCATCAATCTGAAACAGGAGTCTGGTTTTCAACGGGATGAAAGCCGCCCTTTCCGACGACCACCGCGGCGGCCGGCCACCCGGAGTAAAGACGCATGACTGCGACCCTTGCCGACCCCAATGTCCGCCACTTCCGCACGCTGTTCATCTCGGACGTGCATCTGGGATCGAAGGCGGCCAAGGCGGATTTCCTGATCGATTTCCTGCGGCATCACGAAGCGGAGACCATCGTGCTCGTCGGCGACATCGTCGACGGCTGGCGCCTCAAGCGCAACTGGTACTGGCCGCAGGCCTTCAACGACGTGACGCAGAAACTCCTGCGCAAGGCCCGCAAGGGCACGCGCATCATCTACATTCCCGGCAACCACGACGAATTCCTGCGCGAGTTCCCCGGCACCCATTTCGGCGGCGTGGAAGTGGCCGACCGCATCATCCACGAGGCGGCCGACGGCAAGCGCTATCTCGTGCTGCACGGCGACGAGTTCGACGTCGTGGTGCGCCATGCCCGCGTCGTCGCCTATCTCGGCGACTGGGCCTATGACGCGGCCATCGCCATCAACGTCGTCTTCGCCGCCATCCGCCGCCGGCTCGGCCTGCCGTACTGGTCGTTCTCCTCCTGGGCCAAGCAGCAGGTGAAGACGGCGGTGAACTTCATCGGCGAGTTCCAGAAGGTGGTGGTCGAGGAGGCGCGGCGCCACGATGCCGACGGCGTGATCTGCGGCCACATCCACCACGCCGTCATCACCGAGATCGACGGCATCCGCTACATCAACAGCGGCGACTGGGTGGAAAGCTGCACGGCCATCGCCGAGCACCATGACGGTAAGATGGAGCTGATCACCTGGCAGACGCTCGCCGCGATCCCCGCCGAGGTGGTTCCGGTCTCGCGCCAGATGCCGGCGATCGGGGCCCGCGCGCCGGAGGCGGCGTAAGCCGGCGGCGGGCAGAAATAGCGGATTGGCGCACGTACATCGTCATGATAGAGCGGTGGGCGTTCCAATCAGGTTCCCCACCCATGAATGCCCCCTCCGGTTTTACCGTGACCGCCGGTGCGCCGCCGTTCTTCGCCGCGCGCATCGCCCTCGTCTTCTGCGCGCCGATGATGGTCAACGGCATCGCGCTGCCGTTCTTTCCGGTCTGGCTGGAAACGCTGTCGATGAGCGATTTCCAGATCGGCATCGTCCTCGCCGTGCCGATGTTCGTGCGCGTCTTCACCGCGCCGGTGGCCGGCATCATCGCGGATCGGCTCGGCGAGCGTTCCATCGTGCTGCTCTGGTCGGGGCTCCTGTCGCTCTTAACGGCGCTCGCGCTGTTTGCGACCGGATCGTTCTGGCCGGTGCTGCTGCTCTATACGCTGCAGGGCGCCGTCTATTCGCCCTATGTGCCGATCACCGAGGCGATCATGCTGTCGGGCGTGCGGCGCTGGAATTTCGATTACGGCAGGATGCGGCTCTGGGGCTCGCTCGCCTTCATCGTCGCGACGATGATCGGCGGGTGGCTTGCCGGCCTCTACGGCGGCGCCATGGTGCTGCCGGCCATGGCCGTCGGCTTCGTGCTGACCGTGCTCGGCGCGGTGATGGCGCCGAAGATCGGCAAGCCGCGCCGCCCGTCGCCCATCGCCGCGATCGCCACCATGCCGACGAAGAGCACGCTGCGGCAGGCGGACGTGCAGTTCATGCTGATCGGCGTCTCGCTGGTCAATGCGAGCCACGCCATGCTCTACGCCTTCTCGGCGATCTACTGGCAGAAGATGGGGTTCAGCGGCGTCGATGTCGGCATCCTGTGGAGCGCCGGCGTGCTGGCCGAGGTGGTGTTCTTCCTCTTCGCCGTCCAGTTGCGGCGCCGCTTCAATCTCTGGTCCATGATGACGGTCGGCAGCGCCGTGGCGGTCGGCCGCTGGGTCCTCTTCCCGATGGACATGTCCTTCGCCGGCTATTTCGCGCTGCAATGTCTGCACGCCTTCACCTATGCGCTGATCCACATGAGCGCGCAGAGCAGGCTCGTGGAGCGCGTGGCGGAGGAGCAGGAGGCGGCCGCGCAGGGGCTCTATTACTTCTATACCGGCGTCTTCACCGCGCTCGCCACCTTCGTTTCGGGCTATGCCTACAACTGGTACGGCGTCGAGGGTTTCTACCTCATGTCGTTCGTCGCCGCGGCCGGCCTCGCCTCGGTTGTCGCCGGGCGCCTCGTCGCGCCGCGCGCTCAGCCCCAGAGCACGGGTTCCGGCGGGTAGACGGTCGAGCCCTCGTAGGTGAGGCCGGGCTCGCGGTCGCGGGCAAGCAGCAGCGGGCCGTCGAGATCGACGAAATCGGCCCCCTGCGCCAGGAGCACGGCCGGCGCCATGCCGAGCGAGGTGCCGACCATGCAGCCCACCATGATCTTCAGCCCGTGCGCCTTCGCCGCCGCGCGCAGCGCCAGCGCCTCCGTCAGCCCGCCCGCCTTGTCGAGCTTGATGTTGATCGCGTCGTAGCGGTCGACGAGGTTCTGGACGTCCTTCGTGCGGTGCACGCTCTCGTCGGCGCAGATCGGGACGGGGCGGACGATGTCGCGCAGCGCCGAATCGCTTCCCGCCGGCAGCGGCTGCTCGACAAGGGCGATGCGCGCCTCGGCGCAGAGCGCCAGGTGGTAGGCGAGGCTTTCCGGCGTCCAGCCCTCGTTGGCATCGAGGATGATGGCGCTCTCCGGCGCGCCGGCGCGCACCGCGCGGATGCGGGCGGCGTCGTCCGCCGTGCCGACCTTGACCTTGAGGAGGGGGCGGCCCGCCTCCTGCGCCGCCTGCCGCCGCATCGCCTCGGGCTCGCCGAGGGAGAGCGTATAGGCGGTGACGAGCTTTTGCGGCGGCGCGGCGTTGACCACCTGCGCGGTCGGCACGCCCGACAGCTTCGCCTCCAGGTCCCAGAGCGCGCAGTCGAGGGCGTTGCGGGCAGCCCCCGCCGGCATGATCCGCGCCAGCTCCTCGCGGCCGATGCCGTCCTCGACGGCGCCGCGCATCTCCTCGATGGCGGCGAGCACGCCGGCGACCGATTCGCCGTAGCGCGCATAGGGAACGCATTCGCCGCGCCCGGAACGGCCCGAGCCGCCGATCGTGCAGGTCACCACCTCGGCCGTCGTCTTGGCGCCGCGCGAAATGGTGAACGTGCCGGCGATGGGGAAGCTTTCGGCGGTGGCGAGCAATGTGCGGCGCATGGGGCTGTTCCTGGCGGGCTTGAAAAAATCGAGGCGGGACGGGGCTTTTGCGGGTTCGTTCGGTGACAGACGGGCGGCGAGCCGGTAAGACAGGCGCATGTTGTCCCAAGCACGGGAAGATGCAAGAGACTTGACCGCCGCCCGTCCCCCCATCGACATCGCGATCGAAAACCTGCCTGGAAAAGGCGGAGAGGTCTGGCGCCTTTCCGGCGAATGGGTGAACACGAACGCGGTCGCCGCCGGCAAGCGGCTGGCGGATATCGGCCGCGGGCAGGGCGGCGCGCTGGAAATCGACCTCGGCGGCGTGACGGCCATGGACACGGCCGGCGCCTGGCTGCTGCGCCGGGCCATCACCGAACGGCAGGGCGAGGGCGGCGCGGTGAGCCTGGCCGACCGCGCGGGCGCGCGCTATGCCGACCTGATTTCCGCGCTGCCGGAAAGGCTTGCCGAACCGCAGGAAGACGGCGACGTGAAGGGCTCGCTGTTCGAGCGCACCTTCGCGCCGGTCGGCCGCGCGGTGATGGACGTGTGGGACGACACGGTCGCCGCCATGTTCATCCTCGGCTCGGCGGTGCGCGGCGCCCAGCTGAAGCTCGGCCGCCGCAGCGGCGTGTCGCCCTCGGCGATCGTGCACCAGATCGACCATATGGGCGTGCGCGCCGTGCCGATCATCCTGCTGATGTCCTTCCTCATCGGCGCGATCATCGCCCAGCAGGGCGCCTTCCAGCTGCGCTATTTCGGGGCCGAGGTCTTCGTCGTCGATCTCGTCGGCATCCTCCAGCTGCGCGAGGTCGGCGTGCTGCTCACCGCCATCATGATTGCCGGCCGCTCGGGCAGCGCGATCACGGCCGAGATCGGCTCGATGAAGATGCGCGAGGAGATCGACGCGCTGAAGGTGATGGGGCTCAGCCCCGTCGGCGTCCTCGTCTTCCCGCGTCTCGTTGCGCTGACGGTGGCGCTGCCGCTTCTGACCATCCTCGCCAATTTCGCGGCGCTCGGCGGTGCCGCCTTCGTCGCCTGGTCCTATTCCGGCATCACCTTCGACACCTTCCTGTCGCGCCTTCGCGAGGCGATCGACCTGTCGACGGTGGTGTCGGGCATGATCAAGGCGCCCTTCATGGCGCTGATCATCGGCATCGTCGCCTCGGTCGAGGGGCTGAAGGTGGGGGGCAGCGCCGAATCG
>CAMLOC010000315.1 GCA_946481465.1 uncultured Shinella sp.
TGCGGGGAGAAGGTGCCGGCAGGCGGATGAGGGGCATCCGGCCGGCCGACGACCGTGCATGGAAGATCATCGACCCCATCACGCCTCCTCCTCCCCGTACCAGAACGTGTCCGGCATGTAGACGCCGAGGAAGCTGGTGGGCTTGAAGCCGCACAGGGCCTTTTCCGGTATGTTGCGCAGCCGGCGCGCGCGCACGATGGGCTGCGAGATGCCGTTGACGGTGCCGATGGTGAAGACCTGGTCGGCGTGGTGGGCCAGCATCTCGTGCCAGATCGCCGTTTGCTCGGCCTCCGTCGTCGTCCGCTCCCAGGCGGCGAGCCTGTCGACGAGATATTGCACCTCGGGCATGTCGGGCGGCTCGCCCTTGGTCTTCACGGTCGCGTAATACATGCCCCAGACCGGCCACTGGTACTGGTCGTCGGCGGTCGGGGCGAGCTCGGCGGGCGACATTTCCGGCGTCGGCACGCCGTTGTCGAGCCCGTACCAGACGGACATGACCACCTCGCCGCCGATGGCGCGGCTGCGGAAGATGTCGCGCTGCGAGACCCGCACGAAGAGCCCGAGGCCGACCGCGCGGAAATAGTCGGTGACGAGTTCCAGCACGTCCGTCTCCAGCGTGCTCTCCCCGGCGCTCTCGACGACGACCTGGGCGGGGCGGCCGTCCGGCAGAAGGCGCGTGCCCTCCTCGTCGCGCCTGTCGAGGCCGGCCGCGTCGAGCAGGCGGTTGGCCTCGTCGGGATCGTGGGCCGCATAGGCGCTGGCGTATTCCGGCCGGAAGAGGGGGCTTTCCGGCAGCACCGTGTTGGCGCTCTCCTGGCCGAGGCCGTAGAAGACGGCCTTGTTGATCTCCATGCGGTTGATGGCGAGCGACATGGCCCGGCGCACGCGCACGTCGCGCAGCACCGTGCGCCAGCCCTCGTCGCCGCAGTTGAGGTTGGGGATCAGCGCGACGCGCGAGCCGAGCGTGCGCTTCCACAGCATCACCTCGATCGGATAGCGCGCCTCCGCGCTCTTCAGCAGCGTATAGTCGGTGAAGTCGAGATTGGCGACCTGCAGGTCGCTTTCTCCCGTCGCCGTCTTGGCGGAGATGAGGTCCGGCGAGGAGACGTTCAGCACAAGCCGGTCGACATAGGGCAGCTGCGTCCCGTTCTCGTCGACCCGGTGGAAGAACGGGTTGCGCTCGAAGATGAATTGCTCGGCCGGCGGGGCGGTGCGCGGCCGCCAGGCCTCCAGCGTCGGCAGGTCGGGGTTTTCCGGCCGGGTCTGGCGCGACATCTTGATGTGCAGGCCGCGCCAGTCGTCGACGCGCTGCTTTGCGATGTGCTTTTCCAGCACCTCGGCGTCCTGGTAGGCCTTGTGGAACTGCCGCATGTAGGCGGCGGGCAGCGCCAGCACCAGCGGGGTGGGCGAGGCGAGCTTCGGCAGGAAGTCGGGGATCGGCTTTTCCCAGGTGTAGCGCACCGTGACGGGATCGATCACCTCGAAGGCCGGCGGCTTGCCGTCGACGAGCAGGTCGGTGGGCGGGCCGCCCTTCAGCAGTTCGCGGTTGAGGATGACGTCTTCCCAGCAATAGCGGAAATCCTCCGCCGTGAAGGGATCGCCGCTCGACCATCTGTGCCCTTCGCGCAGGCGGAAGGTGAAGATGCGCTGCTCCTCCACCGTGAAGCTCTCCAGGATATCCGCCTGGAGCTTCAGGTCGCGGTCGTAGCCGACGAGGCGCGCATAGCTGTTGATCGGCACGAGGCGCACGTCGCGCTGGCCGCCGATGAGGATGCGCAGCTTGCCGCCCTGCGTGCCGGGCGCCCCGCCGAGCGCGGCGGTGTCGATGACGCGCGGCACCTTCGGCAGGCGTTCTGCGACCGGCGGCAGCTCGCCCGCCGCGATCTTGTCCTTGAAATAGGCGGTTTCCGCGGCGGCGCGGGCAAGGCCCGGGACGAAGGCGGTGGCCAGGAGGCCGAGGGTTGCGCGGCGGGTGATCACGAGGAAAGTTCCCGCATGTCGGCGTTCCTGCGCGCGAGCACGAAATGGCCGCCGCCGAGATCGGCCGGCGCCAGCCCCTCGCTTCCCTCCTCGTCGCGGAAGACCCGCGCCCAGCTCTCGCGCGAGACGGCGCTTGTCCTGCCGGCCGTCTCGAAGTTCAGCGGGCGCTCGAGGTCGGGGAAGGGCACGGCGTCGAGCAGCGCGCGCGTATAGGGATGCACCGGCGCGGTCATGATGATCTCGCGCGGGGCGATCTCGACGATGCGCCCGGCCCACATCACGGCGACCCGGTCGGCCATGTAGTCAACCACGGCGAGGTTGTGCGAGATGAAGAGATAGGTGAGGCCGAGATCCTTCTGCAGGTCCTTCAGGAGGTTGAGGATCTGCGCCTGCACGGAGACGTCGAGCGCGGAGACCGGCTCGTCGCAGATGATCAGGCTCGGGCCGAGGGCGAGCGCCCGGGCAATGCCGATGCGCTGGCGCTGTCCGCCGGAAAAGCTGTGCGGGTAGCGCTTCAGCGAGGCCTCGTCGAGGCCGATGGCGCGGATCAGCGCCTTCGACGCCATCTTCCGCTTGGCCGTATCGCCATAGGCGTGGATGTCGAGGGGCTCGCGCAGGATGTCGCCGACGGTCATGCGCGGGGAGAGCGAGGATTGCGGGTCCTGGAACACCATCTGCATGCGCGTGCGCAGCGATTGCAACTCGGCGCCGCCGGCATTCAGCACGTCGACCGGCCCCTTGCCGTCGTCGAACAGCACCGACCCCGCATCCGGCTTTATGGCGCGCATCAGGATCTTGCTGACGGTGGTCTTGCCGCAGCCGCTCTCGCCGACGAGGCCGAGGCATTCGCCGCGCCTGATGTCGAAGCTGACGCCGTCGACGGCGGGCCGCGGCTTTTCCTTCTGCCGGCCCGGCATGGCCCAGTTGTCGCGGCGCGTCGCGAAGGTCTTGCCGAGGTCGCGGACCGACAGGATGACGTCCGGCCCGGTGCGCGCCTGGTATTTCTTGGAGAGCAGGCTGTCCTGGTCGACCGCGATCTCGCGCAGCGGCTTCAGCCGGTCGCCGCGCTTCATGCCGAAATGCGGGATCGCCGCCATCAAGCCCTTCAGATAGGGATGGGACGGCCGCCTGAAGATCGTCTCGACGGGGCCTGCCTCCATGATCTCGCCCTGGTAGATCACCACCACCTCGTCGGCGATGTTGGCGACGACGCCGAGATCGTGCGTGACGAGCAGCACGGCCATGTCCATCTGCTGCTGCAGGTCGCGCAGGAGCTTGAGGATCTGCGCCTGGATGGTCACGTCCAGCGCCGTGGTCGGCTCGTCGGCGATGAGCAGCGCCGGGCCGCAGACGAGCGCCATGGCGATCATCGCGCGCTGGCGCATGCCGCCCGAAAGCTCGAAGGAATACATGTCGTAGACCTTGCGCGGATCGGCAAAGCCGACGCGCGAGAGCATGTCCTCGCAGCGCTCGCGCCTTTCCGCGCCGGCAAGGCCGCTGTGGATGGCGAGGGATTCGCCGATCTGGTCGCCGATCGTGTGCAGCGGCGAAAAGGAGGTCATCGGCTCCTGGAAGATCATGCCCATGCGCCCGCCGCGGATGGAGCGGATCTTCCTTCCGTCGCGCGGCAGGGGCAGGATGTCGATGGGGCCCTCGTCGGAGAGCGGGTCGTCGAAGAGGATCCGGCCGGAAACGCGGGCGGTCGGCGGCTGCAGGCCCATGGCGGTCTGGCTGATGACGGATTTGCCGGAGCCGGATTCCCCCACCAGGGCGGTGACCTTGCCGGGCAACACCCTGAGGCTTGCACCCCTGACGGCGGTGATCCTCGCGCCCATCAGGGAGAAGGAAACGTGCAGGTCTTCAATCCGCAGCAGGTCCCTCGGCCGGCGCATCGCATTCGAATTCATATGTGCTTTCTCGCCTGACGGATCTTATCCACGCGGCCTTTTCTTGATATTCCCCGCCAAGACACTAGCGCGTGCATTTTTCTCTGTCCACGCCTTACTCCGGATAGGGTCGGGGGTTGTCGTCGCTCCGGCCGGGGCCGAAGATGAAGGAATGCCACCGGCAGACGGGCAGGCCCTTGCCTCGCCCCGGCGCCGGATGCGAAAACCGCTTCCGCAGCTTTGCGGGAACTCCTCTAGGACAGGTTCATGTCAGCCAGGCAACGATTGAACGAACAACTGGAAGAAGCCGCCCGATATCGCGAGGCGGGCGATTTCGGCGCTGCTTGGCAGGTGCTGGAGGACGTCTCCCTCGATCCTGAGCGCGCCGCCCTCGGGCCGGAAACCGCGCTCGGCCTGCCGCGCCGCCTGCATTCGGCCTTCCTCAAGCTGGCGAAGGCCGAGGGCGATCCCCTCGAGCGCATCGGCTACCAGTATCATCTCGTGCCCGATCCGGCCCTGCTCGCCGCCCATGGACGCTTCTCCTCGGCCGAGCGGCGGGCGATCGCCGAGGCGAACCGCACCGCGATCCCGCCCGTCATCCACCAGGTCTGGATCGGCACGGGGGCGGTGCCGCCGGCGACGAAAGCCTGGGAGCAGCACGCGAGAGCCCACGGCTACGGCTATTTCCTGTGGCGGGAGAAGGACCTGGAGGAGGCCGGCATCCACGAGAACGCGGCCTTCCGCGCCATGCTGGAGCGGGGGGACTATCCCGGCGCCGTCGATATTGCCCGCTACCTGCTCGTCGAGCAGGAGGGCGGCGTCTATCTCGATTGCGACTGGTATCCCGCCCGCGGCGATATCGGCTTCCACGACCTTTTGCCGATGACCGGGCTGACGGCCATGGCGGAGGACATTCCGCGCAAGACCGGCCGCGGCAGCCTGCTGCTCGCCAATTCCTTCCTGGCCGCGCCCGCCCGTCACCCCGTGCTCGCGCGCCTCAACGCCGTATTGCCCGGCGTCGTCGCGGATATGCCCGGCGCGCCCGCCTGGTGGTCCACCGGCCCCTTGATCTTCACGGTGGTGGCGCGCGGCGGGGCCATCACGCTCGCCGACGCCGCCCTGGTCGCCGGCACCCTGCCGCGCGGCGCGCCGCTCGCCGACGTCGAGGCGGCCTGCCGGGCGGCGGAAGCGGAGGATGGCGGGCTGCTCTTGGCGTGGAAGTCGTGGTAAAACCCCTCTGCCTGCCGGCATCTCCCCCCGCAAGGGGCAGGGCACTCGGATATGGCTTGAAACCCCTCCCTAAATCCCTCCCCACAAGG
>CAMLOC010000316.1 GCA_946481465.1 uncultured Shinella sp.
CGTCGTCGTTCCCGTTGTTGTTTTATCTGGCCTGCTCACCTATGGGCTGGCGATCGCGCTTCTCTGTTTTGCGCGCCGCCGTTCGTGGATGGCGCTTTGGATCATCCTGTTCGACGGCGTGTTCTATTTCGACCGCATCGTGATCGCCGGACGGCGCGGCGATGCCGCGGAGCTGGCCTTGATGGTCGCCCTGGCGCTGTGGTTTCAGCGGCGCTACGTCGTGCCCCGCTTCATCGTTGCCGTGAGCCTGTTTTTTACCGTCATCGGCCTGCTGACCGCCGGGGAATATCGCAACGCGACCTATTACGGCGGCGGGCGGCCGGACTGGCAGGCGGTTCTCAACATCAACCCGGCGGAAAACTGGCGCAAGCTGCTCAGGGAGGGCGGTCCGGAATTCCGCAATCTCGCTTTTTCTCTGTCTTATATTTCCGAGAACAATGCCTATGATTTCGGCGCGACGCACTGGAATACGCTTGTTCATTCCTATGTCCCGGCGCAGTTGATCGGCTCGGCGCTCAAGGAGTCCTTCTATATCCGCACGCCCGCGCAATATTCGCTCGATTACAGGCCGGCGCCGGGCACCACGCCGACGGGAATGATGGACGCCTTTTCGTCGTTCTCCTATTTCGGCTGCCTGAAGTTTGCTTTGGTCGCGGCCCTGCTTGCGGGTATTTATACCCGCGCCATGCATGGTAATACCGTCATGCAGCTTCTGTACATGCTCTCCGTCATGCCCGCGATGCTGGTGGTGACGCATTTCACCAACGAGATCGTCATCGCCTGGGTGCATATCTCGTTCTTCATGATACCGGGCCTGTTGTTCGCGCGTATTCGGACGCGTGACGGGGGGCTTCCTCAGGGGGCGAGCCTGAGCAGCGTCTCGACCTGATCCACGATATGCATGGGATCGCTCATATCGATCGAGCGTTTTCGGCCGTTCGCGCCTGTGTGGTCGCCGCGACCTTGAAGCTGGGTGAGCACGGCATCCGTGAGGCGGGGGATATCATGGGCATCGAGAAGCGTGCCGTAGGCCGGCTGGTCGATGATTTCCTTCAGGCCGCCATTCAGCACCGAGGCGACGACCGGCACGCCGAAGGACATGGCTTCGACGGCCGTGTTGCCCCAGGCATCCCAGTCTGAATTGAAGAGGAGCGTGTCGAGGCTCAGGTGGAAATTCTGCATGTCCTCCACCCAGCCGAGCCAGATCACCCGGTGGGCGATGCCAAGGTTTTCGGCCTGCGCTCTCAGGCGATCTTCTTCCGGGCCGGCTCCGGCGATCACGAATCTTGCGGTGGGCATTGCCTTCGCAACGCCGGCGGCGACATCGAGGAAGACGTCGAACCGCTTTCGCGGGATAAGCCAGCCGGCATTGCCGATGAGCGGCTGGTCGGCGGGCAATCCGAGGGCCGCACGCGCGCGCTGCTTTTGCGTCCGGTCCGGCGGTGCGGGGGCGGCGAGAGGGTTGCGGACGGTGTGGCAGAGGGGAGAAGCGAAGGGGGCGATGTCCTCGGCCTCCGTGCGAACGAAATCCGACGGGTAGCTGATCGCGTCGAAGCGACGGCAGGCTATTCGATAGAACAGGCGCCATTGCCAGGCCGGACGGACACCGTGGTGGAAGTGCATGGCCAACAGCCTTCGGCCCGCCGCAAGACGCCCGAGGGCGAGCATGGCAAGGAGATTGCTTCCGGTCATGATCAGGGCATCCGCGTTCTCTTTTCTCAAGGCGCGCCGGAGATCGGGAAAGCTGCGCCAGCCGAGTTTGCCGCGATAGGAAAGGCCGAGCGCCGCAATGCCCTCCGCCTCCAGATAGGGGGAGAGTTTTCCCAGCGGCGTGAGGGAAACGACGGAGCATCGGTGTCCTCGACCCTGCAGGCCGGCCATGAGCCGGAAGGAGGATTGCTCCATGCCGCCGAGTTCCGTGCATTGCATGATGTTGACGATCCGCATTGTGCCCCCGTCCGTCGCCGGCCGCCTTTTCCGTATCCTATGGCCGTTCCGCGGCGGTTTTGATGCATCCCTTCGGATAGGGCCCTATGCTCTTTGCGGTGCGGTTCACATTGACCCACATGGCGAAGCCTCGTTCGGCTTCGCCGTGCGACGAGGCAGCGCGGGAACGTTGCCTCGTTCATCGCCGATATCACACAGGCCGTGAGGTCAGGCTGATAGGAACCAGTCGTCACTCAGGTTTTCCATGACGATGCCTTCGAGAAGGACCGTGCCGCCACCGGATAGCGTCAGCAGGGCAAAGCCGTCCGCATTCGCCGAGACGCTATATGTCTGGCCGCTGAGCTCGATGCGATCGATACCCACCTCGAAGTCGGTAATGACGTCGTTGCCGTCCCCTGCTGCGAAGATGAAGGTATCAACACCGGCCCCGCCGGAGAGGCTGTCGTTGCCCGTACCGCCGCTCAGAATATCTCTTCCCGCGCCGCCGAAGAGGCTATCCCCGCCTTGATCGCCGAAAAGTCGGTCATTGCCGACGCCGCCGTAGAGCACATCCTTGCCGGCTCCGCCGGAGAGGCTGTCATTCCCGGCGCGGCCGCCGAGCATGTCGTTTCCACCGGCGCCTTTAAGCTGGTCGTTGCCGCCGGCGCCCCAGACCTGATCATCGCCTTCGTCGCCGTAGATGATGTCGTCGCCGAGGCCGCCGAAAATGGCGTCATTGCCCGCTCCGCCATGGATCTCGTCCGCGCCGTTGCCGCCGAACAGGATGTCGTTCCCGTCGTCGCCATACAGGTCGTCGTTGCCTTCTCCCCCGCCGATCTTGTCGTCCCCCAGCCCGCCTTTCACCGTATCGCCGGAGCCGCGGGCGAAAAGGATGTCGTTTCCGTCTCCCCCGTCGATAATGTCCTCGCCGGCGGTGCCCGGCAAAACGTCGTTGCCGGCGGTGCCGGTCAGGAGGACGGGGTCGGGCTCCGATGGGGGACGGTGGATGACAGGCGTGTCCCAGGTGAAGGCAAGCCGGATAAATTCTTCGGCGGCGGCGGCAAGATTGTCGACTTGCGGACCCATCGTATAGGTCACTTCTATTTTTCCGTCGGCAATGATGGCGGCCCAGTCGACGGCCGTTATGGTGAACGGAACCGTCGTCGGCTGGTACTCGAGAGCCTGGAACTGCCCGCCCAGCGCATATCCTTCGATGGACACGGTGAACCACTCGGTTGCTTCGATGCCATGCACGTCGCCGAAGTCGCCGACGAAATCCAGGGAAACGGTTGCATCGCTGACCGTGGCCGTGGGTGTATTGATGATCGTATCGGCAATGACCTTGTTGCGGGAGTCGCCTGCATTGGCAAAGCCGATAATTTCGCTTGTAAAGGTCGGCATATGTTCCTCCTGTTACTACGTAGTAACTGGAAACAATTCAGAACTTCCTTTGATTTTTGGTCAATTGGATAAGCGGGTAAGCGGTGTAACTCTTTGAAGTACTCTAATACTATTGGCGGAGGTATGATTTTGGTGATCTGCCGACTGGATGAGCCCTTAGGCGAGAGCGCAGGCGCGCTGGTTCGCAGACGGCAGGCCATCTCGTTATCCGGCATCGCGAGGTGCAGGCTTGCGGGCCATTGCCATCAGCGTCCAGCCCCAGTCGCGACGTTCCATGACATCGCGCCAGCGGGTGCCGGCGATACCCCGTAGGGCGTTGTTCAGCCGTTGGCCGGTGAGAAGGCGCCGCAGGCCCTTGTGGGCGACGGGGCTGGCGGACACGAGGCGCTCGACGCGGAAGCGGGTTTCGAGCAGGTCCTGCAGCTCATGCCGGTCCACCCAGTTGCGCAGCTGGCCGGGTTGGGGAGGCGGGATACGGCAGTGTCCGGCAAGCACGGGCCTGTTCTGCGTGGCGAGCAGCAGGAGGCCGCCCGGCTTCAAGAGGTTTGCGATCTGCGCGATGAAGGCCCGCTGGTCCGCGATATGCGACAGCACCTCCAGGCTCACCACGACGTCATAGGCTTCCGCGGCGAGCGGCAGGGCGGCAAAATCGCCGGCGACGAAGCGGATATGCGGCCAGCGGGCCTGCGCCCGCCGCAGCACGTCGTCGGAAAGATCCGTTCCGGTGACCCGGCCGAAGCGGGCAAGGCGCGGGCACAGCCAGCCCGTGCCGCAGCCGACTTCGATGATGTCGAGATCGTTGCGGCGCAGGCCGCCCAGCCAGTCGAGAACGATCTCGGCCTGGCGACGCGATACCTCGCCGACACTCGCCTCGCGGTTTTCGGCGTTCCACATGTTCCAGAAGGTGCGCTGGCTCTCGATCGTTTCCATGCGTGGAGCATGCTTTCGCCGGCCGGGACGGGCCAAGTTGTCCATTGGGTGCAGCGGGATCGGGCGGCACGCCTACGTCGCATTGTCCGTCCAGGCGTCGGCTTCGCCCAAAAGGCGGAGAACGCGTGGAAAACGGGGGTAGACGGGAGGAGACGGTCGGGCTTCTTCGCGCGTTTCGCATGCTTTCCTTCCCCCTTTGCCCAAATGTTCAGCGCCTGCGCTCTCTCGCTATGCTTGTTTCCGGCCAAAAATCGCGGCGACCAAAGGTTATGGTCGCAATGAGGGGGATCCGATGGTTTTCCTGCTGCTTGAGAGTTCAGCTTCCCTTGCCTTGAGTGCCTTTCTCGTCGTTTTCCTGCGCCGGCTGGCGGTTCCCTTGCACCTGGTCGATCTTCCAGATCATCGCAAGATTCACGAAGGCGCCATACCGCTTTGCGGCGGCATCGCAATCTTCCTGTCCTTTGCCGGGATCACGCTTTTCGGCAGCCCGATGAGCCTCGGGCCCGGCTTCTGGATGGCCATTGTCCTGATCATCGGTCTCGGCATAGCCGACGACCGGTTTGCCCTGCCGGCGCGTGCCCGCTTCCTTGCGCAGGTGCTGATCGCGCTCGCCCTCATTCTCACGGAGGGGCTCGAGCAACTTGCTCTCGGCGATCTCCTGCCGGCGGAGGCGATCGGCGGGGCGGTCGGTCTCTTCATTCTCTCCACGACCTTCATCGTCGGGCTGGTCAATGCCTGGAACATGTTGGACGGCGTTGACGGCCTTGCCGGCGGCAGTGCCGCCGCCACGCTGATCTGGATCGTCCTGCTCGCGCTTCATCTCGGCGAGGAAGGGCTCGTCTACCCCATCACCATGCTGGTTGCGGCGATCGGCGGTTTCCTGATCTTCAATGCGCGCAGTCC
>CAMLOC010000317.1 GCA_946481465.1 uncultured Shinella sp.
CCCGCGGCGTGAGCGGAGCCGCAACGCCCGAACAGGCGCTGGCTGCGCTTCTTGCGGGCACCGGCGTCTCCGCCCGCTTTGCCGGCAGCAACCAGGTGACGCTGCAGACCGGCGCGGCGACGGAGGGCGCAACCGAACTCGAGGCGATCACCATCTACGGCGCGCGCAACGCGACGACCCTCGGCGGCACGACGAGCAGTGTCGCCATCGTGAATGCGAAGACCCTGGCGGACAGCCAGATCCGCACCACGCAGGACACCTTCCGCCGCATGGCGAACGTGCTGGACAGCGCCACGGTCAATGCCGGCTTCGTCATCCGCGGCATGAGCTCGGAAGGGCTCGTGCCCTCCGGCGGGCCGGCCGGCTCGGTCTATGTCGACGGTATCCTCCAGACGCGCTACAACGCCCGCTTCGGCGCGCGCAACCTCTGGGACGTCGAACAGGTCGAGGTCTATCGCGGGCCGCAGTCGACCCTTTCCGGACGCGCGGCGATGACCGGCGCCATCTACATCAAGTCGAAGGACCCGACCTTCGACAAGGAGGCCGAATTCTCCGCGACCGTCGGCAGCAACGATCTGGCGGGCACCGCCTTCATGGTCAACACGCCGCTCGTCGAGGACCAGATCGCGCTGCGCATCTCGGGCGCCTTCGAGCGTTCGCATGCCGAACCCAGCTATTCCGATTTCAAGATCTTCGACAATTTCGACGAACTGACGACGGATATCAGCGGCATATTGCGCGCCAAGCTGCTGATCACGCCGTCGGAAATGCCCGACACCCGTGCGCTCGTCACCTATTCCTATTCGAAGGATCGGCCGAACGACGCCCTCGTCGGCCTCCATACGGGACGCGGCGACTTCAACAATTCGCCGGTCAGCTACACGGAATATCGCTGGACCGAGACGCACAATCTCGGCCTCGAGATCACGCATGACTTCTCGGACACGCTTCGGTTCACCTCGCAGACCGGCTACCAGTACGGCATCAACAACCGGCGCTCGATCGACTACGGCACCGAGGGCGTGATCAACGGCATCACGGGCGAGGACGACAATTCCATCTTCACCCAGGAATTTCGCCTGAACTATGAAGGCGATCGCTGGAAATGGGTTGCCGGCGTCTACGGCAGCCACGAGGTCTGGGATGGCGCCACGGATATCGTCGCCTTCGATCTCTACCAGCAGAGCGACACGCAGCGCCGCAGGACGTCGAACCTCGCGGTCTTCGGCGAAGCGACCTACGAATTCGCGCCGACCTGGTTCGCGACGGTCGGTGGGCGCCTCGATTATCTGAAGGACAAGGACCACCAGAAGAACTATTTCGGAACCATCGATCCCGCGCCCGTGCTGACGGGCGATCCCTCGTCGCTTTCCGAAACGAACTTCGTGCCGAAGATTGGCCTTGCCAAGGAATTCGGCGACAACCAGATGGTCGGCCTCACCTATACGCAGGGCTTCCGCTCGGGCGGATCCTACTTCGACCGGGTGACGGGCGAGCTCGGGACGTATGATCCGGAATACTCCCAGAACATCGAACTGTCCTACAAGGGCACGCTCCTCGATGACCGGCTGACGTTGAACGCCAATCTCTTCTATACGAAATATGACGACCAGCAGGTCGAGATCCGCCCGGATCCGTCGATCCCCGGCTACCGCATCACGTCGAATGCCGCGACGTCGCGGGCATGGGGCTTCGAGATCGAGCCTACCTTCGAGGTTACCGATCAGTTCACCGCCTTCGCGTCGATCGGCTACCTGAACACCAAGTTCCTCGATTTCAATCACGCGGCCCTGACCGAGCCGCAGGACGGCAAGGCCTTCCCGGAAGCGCCGGAATGGAGCTGGGGCTTTGGCGGCCGGTACGAATTCGAGAACGGCGCCTTCGTTGGAGCCGACGCCAAGTACACGACCAGCTACAATTCGCGCTTCGGCACGAAGGGCATGTACAAGATCGACCCGCGCTTCCTCGTGAACGCGCAGGCAGGCTTCCGCAAGGACAACTGGGAGGTGACCGCCTTTGCGGAAAACCTGACGGACGAGAAATACTTCACGATCGTCGATCCCGATTACTCGCTGCCCTTCGGCCAGGCCGGCAAGCGCCGCGCCTTCGGCCTGAACATCCGCACGAAGTTCTGATCGCCGCGGCTGCGGGGTTTCGGCTCCGCAGCCTTTCTTCCCAAGCGTCGAAATGGTGCCCGCCTTGCGTTTCTGTCTCGCCCTTCTCGCCGTCCTCCTTGCTGCCGCCTCTTCGCATGCCGCCTGCCAGGGGAAGGCCATCACCGAGGGGGTCTACAATCCGCCCTTCTGCATTCCGGCGGAGGCGAAGCGGATCGTGACGCTCGATCCGCTGATCACGCTCGGGCTCCTGATCGAACTCGACGCGCCCGTTGTCGCCACCCCCTATATGGCGATCACCGAGGACGAGGTCCTCGACGTGGTGAAAGCCCGGAAAATGGTGGATCTCGACAATCCCGGGGAGCCAAGCCTCGAGCGTGTCGCGGCGCTGAAGCCGGATCTCATCATCGGTTCGGCGGAAGCCCATTCGGCGATCTACGAACAGGCGGCGAAGATCGCGCCGACGGTTTTCTTCAAGCATATGGACTGGAAGAAATATCTCGGGCGCCTCTCCGAGGTGACCGGCGCGCAAGACGCGGCGAGTGCCGCGCTCCAGGCCTACAATACCCGCGTCGCCGCGATCCGCGAACGGATGGAGGACAAGGACCTGACGGTCTCGACCGTCCGTTTCGCGCCGGACCGTTTCGTCGTCTTCGTCGACGGGCCCGACGCCTACGCTCCCTTCGCGGTGCTGCACGAGGCGGGCGTGAAGCGCACCGCTTACGAGACGGTCACCGACGGCACGATCGTCAAGCGGCCGGACTGGGAGGAACTCGCCAATCTTGACGGCGACGTGCTTCTCTACGTTTCGGCCAGCGGCTTCGAGAGCGGCCCCGATGACGCTCTGGACAAACAGGTGACCGAAAACCCGCTCTGGCAATTGCTGCCTGCCGTGCGGGCCGGACGCGCACACCGCGTCGATCGCGGCCCCTGGCAGAGTTTCCATGGCATCGGCTCGGCGAACCGGATCCTCGACGATGTCGAGCGCTATATCCTGGGGGATCGATGACGGGCCGGAAGGCCTGCCGCCTTGCTGCCACCGACAGCGGCCGGGCGCTCGCCCTCGCCGTCCTTCTCGGCCTGCTCGTGCTTGTGGCGATGAGCGCCGTCGCGCTCGGCACGGTGGCGATGCCGTTTTCCACCATCACGGCCGCGATCTTCCGGTTCGACGGCTCGCGTGACCATCTCCTCGTGACCGCCATCCGCCTGCCCCGTGTCCTTGCCGCCCTCCTCGCCGGCAGCGCGCTTGCCGTCTCGGGCGCCATCATGCAGGCCGTGACGAACAATCCGCTCGCGTCCCCCGGCCTGCTCGGCATCAATGCCGGCGCGGCCTTCGCCGTCGTCTCCGTGATGACCCTTTTCGGCACCGGCATTGGCGAGGTCTATGTCTGGTTCGCCTTCCTTGGTGCCGGCCTTGCCGCGGTCGTCGTCTATGCGCTGGGCTCGCTCGGGGCGGTCGGGCATTCCCCGCTCGGGCTCGTACTGGCGGGCGCCATCGTCGCGACCTTCCTCACCTCCCTGACCTCCGCCATCCTGATCTTCGACCAGAGCACGCTCGATGCGGTCCGTTTCTGGACGGCCGGCTCGGTGACAGGGCGAACCATGGCGCAGGCGGCAACCGTCGCGCCCTACATCCTCGCCGGCCTTGTCGCCGCGCTCCTCCTCGGCCGGCATCTGACGACGCTCAGCCTCGGGGCGGAGCACGCCCGCGCGCTCGGCCAGAACCCGGCGATCTGGCGCGGCGCGGCGGTCGCCATCGTCATCCTGCTTGCGGGCGGCGCCGTGGCGCTCGCCGGGCCAATCGGCTTCGTCGGCCTCGTCGTGCCGCACATCGTGCGCATGGGCATCGGCGTCGACTATCGTTGGGTCCTTCCCTTCTCGGCGCTCGGCGGCGCGCTGCTGGTGGTCCTCGCCGACACGGCCGGGCGGCTCGTCTTCGCAAGCCAGAGCTTTCCGGTGGGCGTGACGATCGCGCTTCTCGGCGCACCGTTCTTCCTCTATCTCGCCCGAACGCGGCTGAGGGGCGAGGCATGATCCGGCTTCTCGTCGCCCTCACCCTTCTGCTCGCTCTCCTGGTGGCGGCAAGCCTCGCCTTCGGCGACGTGCCGCTGACCTTTCGGGAACTCTATTCCGCCATCACCGGGACGGGTGATCCCGATCCGCAAAGCACCATGATCGTCCTCGGCCTGCGTCTGCCGCGCGTGCTTCTCGCGCTCCTTGTCGGGACGGCCCTTGCGACCGCCGGCACGATCACGCTCGCGATCATGCGCAATCCCCTGGCCGAGCCGGGCGTGCTCGGCATCAACAGCGGCGCGGCCGCCGCGGCCATGGCCGTCATCGTCCTCGTGCGGGATCCGCCCGTCGCGCTCCTGCAGGCGGCCGGTTTTTTCGGCGCAGCAGCCATGGCGCTCACGGTCTATGCATTTTCCTGGCGCGGCGGCACCTCGTCCCTGCGCATCATTCTCGTCGGCATCGGCCTCTCCTCGCTTGCAACCGCCGGCACGACCTTTCTCTCCGCCTTCGGCGATATCGGCGATGTGCAGCGCGCGATGGTCTGGCTTGCCGGAAGCGTCTACGATGCCAGCATGGTCAGGGTCCGGTTGCTCGCCCTCTGGCTCGTCGTGCCCTTGACGCTCGCCTTTCTTGCCGCGCGCGAGCTCGATCTCATCCGCTTCGGCGACAGTTCCGCAAAGAGCCTCGGCCAGCCGGTCGATCGCGTGCGCGGGCTCATGATCGTGCTCGTCACGGTGCTGTCCGGCGCTGCCGTCGCGGTCTCCGGCCTCATCGGCTTCGTCGGCCTCGTGGCGCCGCACATCGCGCGCCGGCTGGTCGGGGCCTCCCATATCCGGATCCTCCCGGTCGCCGCCCTCGTCGGGGCCTGCCTTGTCGTCGCCGCCGACCTCGTCGGCCGCATCATCCTTCCGCCGGCCCAGCTTCCGGCCGGCATCGTCACCGGTCTCGTCGGTGCGCCCTTCTTCGCCTACCTCCTCTGGGGACGCAGCCGTGGCCATGGATAAGCAAACCGCTGCAAAGATCG
>CAMLOC010000318.1 GCA_946481465.1 uncultured Shinella sp.
GCTCCTTGCGGCGCAGGAACGCGGCGAGCTGCTCCTTCAGCGTCGTGGTGTCGGGCACGAACCACGGCTTTTGCGCCACGCTGGTGATGTCGAGGTTCTTGGGCTCGATGCCGGGCTCCGCCAGCGCGCGCAGAAGATCCTTGGCGTGCACGACGCCGACGATGTTGTCGACCGAGCCCGCCCAGAGCGGCATGCGCGTATAGGGACTTTCCAGCACGGCCTTGACGATCTCCTCCGGCGGGTCGCCGGCGTTCAGCGCCCGCATGGTCGTGCGGTGGACCATGATGTCGGAGACTTCCAGCGCATCGAGGTCGAGCATGCCGGAGGACTTTTCCCGATCCGATCGGGCGGCCGCGCCGTCACGGGGAGGCTGGCCGTTCCGGCGCTCGCCCTCCGCCTCGCGCGTCTCCTGGTGCGTGCGCCAGAGCGCGGCGATCGGCCTGCGCCAGCGGAAAAGCGCCATGGCGAGAACGATCAGGCCGACGATGAGGGCGATCAGCGGCCAGGAGAGGGGAGCGAGCCCGGCGGGCGTGTCGCTGTTCATTTCGGCAGCTTTTCCTTGAGGAAAGCGATGACCTCGGATTGCGGCACGTCGTCGGCGACGAAGGACTGGCCGACACCGCGCGTCAGGATGAAGGTGAGCTTGCCGCCCTTGACCTTCTTGTCCTGGGCGATGGCGTCCATCAGCACCTCCGCCGGCGGCAGGTTGCCGGGGATCTGGCCCATGGCGGTCGGCAGGCCCACTTCGCGCAGGTGCGCCTCGACGCGCTTGCCGTCGTCGGGGCTGGCAAGGTTCATGCGCGCGGAGAACTGGTGGGCGAGCACCATGCCGATCGAAACGCCCTCGCCGTGGACGAGGCGGGCGCTGTCATATTGTGTCGCCGCCTCCAGCGCATGGCCGAAGGTATGGCCGAGATTGAGCAGGGCGCGTTGACCGTTCTCCCGCTCGTCCGCGGCGACGACGTCGGCCTTCGCCTGGCAGCTCGTGGCGATCGCCTCGATGCGGGCCTCGCCGCCGGCAAAGACCGCGCGCCAGTTCTTCTCCAGCCAGGCGAAGAAGTCCGGCTTGTCGATCAGGCCGTATTTGGCGACTTCGGCATAGCCGGCGCGGAATTCGCGCGGAGACAGCGTGTCGAGCACGTCGGTGTCGGCAAGCACCAGGTCCGGCTGGTGGAAGACGCCGATGAGGTTCTTGCCGTGCGGCGAGTTGATGCCGGTCTTGCCGCCGACGGAGGAATCGACCTGCGCCAGCAGCGAGGTGGGCACCTGGATGAAGCGCGAGCCGCGGCGCGCGATGCCGGCGGCAAAGCCGGTGAGGTCGCCGATGACCCCGCCGCCGAGCGCCACGACCGCGTCGTTGCGCTCGATGCGGGCGGCCAGCACGCTGTCGCAGACGCTGATCAGGTGTTCGAAGCTCTTCGTCTTCTCGCCGGCCGGCAGCACGAGCGAGACGGCCTCGATGCCCTCCGCCTCCAGCGCGGCCATGAAATCGTCGAGATAGAGGGGGGCGACATGCGCGTCGGTGACGACGGCGATCTTGCGGCCCTTGAGGCGGCCGGCGATCTCGCGGCCGGCGGCGGATATGAGGCCGGGGCCGATCAGGATGTCATAGGAACGGTCGGCAAGATCGACCCGGACGGTGCGGCGGGCGGTGGCAAGTGCGATCATCGTCATCTCGTCAGGCTTTCTTGGCGGCAGAGGCGATCGCGGCGAGCACCTCCTCCACCATGGTTTCCTTCTTCACGTCACGCGACAGGACCGTGAGATCGGCCTGCGCATAGATCGGATAGCGGGCGTTCATGAGGTTTTCGAGCGTCTGGCGCGGGTTTTCCGTCTTCAGCAGCGGGCGGGTGTCGCGCTTGTTGACGCGCTCCCACAGGACGTCGAGGTCGGCCTTCAGCCAGACCGACAGTCCGCCGCGCTTGATGTGCCTGCGCGTGTTCTCATTGATATAGGCGCCGCCGCCGGTCGACACGACCCGCGGGCCGGAGCGCAGCAGGCGCTTGATGACGCGGGTCTCCAGCGCGCGGAACTCCGCCTCGCCATAGGCGGCGAACAGGTCGGTGATCGACATGCGCGAGACGCGCTCGATCTCGTGGTCGCTGTCGATGAAGGGAATGCCGAGCGCCTGCGCGGTCATGCGGCCGATCGCCGATTTGCCGGCGCCCATCAGGCCGATCAGCACGAGGTTCCGCTTGCCGAGCGCGGCACGGGCCTCGGCGGAAAGCGTGAGAGGGGCCTGGTCGGTCAGCTCTGTCATTCGTGTTTTCCGGGGTTTCGTCTCTTTCCGTATCGACAAAAGCGCCGGAAGCGTCAAGCCTCGGCGCCGTTCCATCGTTCGCGTCGGCCCGCGGCCGGCCTTGCGCTCGGCAGGTGGCGGGGCGATATAGGGACCATCGTCCCGGAGAGCACCATGCCGACCCTGTTCCGATTCCTGTTCTTCTGCGCCGTGATCGCCGGCTCGATCTACGGCACGATGGTGGCGCTGGTGACCTTCGTCGAGCCGACGGAGCGCGAGGTGACGATCCGCATTCCGTCCGAACGGGTGAACCCGCAGCCATGAGGGACCCGTCCGCCCTTCAGGTCGAATCCTTCCTAGAGATGATGAGCGCCGAGCGCGGCGCGGCGACGAACACGCTGCAATCCTACGAGCGGGACCTTGAGGATGCGCGTTCCTTCCTCAACGCGCGGAGCGTACGCCTCACGGAGGCGACGCCGGACGATCTGCGCGCCTATCTCGCCCATCTCGCCCGGCAGGGCTTTGCCGCCTCCTCGCAGGCCCGCCGCCTTTCGGCGCTGCGGCAATTCTTCAAGTTCCTCTACGGCGAGGGACTGCGCGGCGACGAGCCGACCGGCATTCTCGACGCTCCCCGCAAGGCGAGGTCGCTGCCGAAGACGCTGAGCGTCAAGGATGTCGGCCGCCTGATCGCCCGGGCCGAGGCGGAGGCGGCGGAACCGGGCGATGGCCTGCTTCTGCGCCGCCGCATGCATCTCCTGGTGGAACTCCTCTATGCGACGGGCCTTCGCGTCAGCGAACTGGTCTCGCTGCCGGCCAGCGTGCTGGCGCAGACGGGGCGCTTCCTCGTCGTGAAGGGCAAGGGCAACAAGGAGCGGCTGGTGCCGCTGTCGCGCGCCGCCGTCGCGGCGCTCGAAACCTATGGCGAGGCGCTGGCGGCCGAGATCGGCGACGATCCGGCGGCGGGCACCTTCCTGTTCCCGGCGAAGAGCAAGGAGGGCCATCTGCCGCGCCAGGTGTTCGCGCGCGACCTGAAGGCGCTGGCGGGGCGGGCCGGCATCCGGGCCTCGACGCTCTCGCCGCATGTGCTGCGCCATGCTTTCGCCAGCCATCTCCTGCAGAACGGCGCGGACCTGCGCGCGGTGCAGGAACTGCTCGGCCACTCGGACATTTCGACGACACAAATCTATACGCATGTGCTGGAAGAACGGCTCCACCAGCTCGTTCAGACCCATCACCCCCTTGCCAAACAGGCAAAAAAACCGGATTAGGACCCCTCTTCATGCCACTGGCCACCCGGCCGACGGCATCCTGACGCGGTTTGAGCAAACGATCGGAAACGCATCTCATGCACAACTACCTCGATTTCGAAAAGCCCATCTCGGATCTCGAAGGCAAGATCCACGAGCTTCGCAAGCTCGCCGAGGAAGATGAGAGCATCGACACGACGGATGAGGTCGGCCGGCTGGAAGTGCGCGCCCGCGAGGCGATGGCCGATATCTACGCCAAGCTGACGCCCTGGCAGAAGACGCAGGTCGCGCGCCATCCGCAGCGCCCGCATTTCCTCGATTTCGCCGGCCAGCTCTTCGAAGAGTTCACCCCCCTTGCCGGCGACCGCAAGTTCGCCGAAGACGAGGCGATCCAGGCCGGCCTCGGCCGCTTCAACGGCGAGCCCGTCGCCATCATCGGCCAGGAGAAGGGCAACGACACCAAGTCGCGCCTGAAGCACAATTTTGGCAGCGCCCGGCCGGAAGGCTACCGCAAGGCGATCCGCGTCATGGAGATGGCCGACCGCTTCGGCCTGCCGATCATCACGCTGATCGACACGGCCGGCGCCTATCCCGGCATCGGCGCGGAAGAGCGCGGCCAGGCCGAAGCCATCGCCCGGTCGACCGAGATGTGCCTCAATGTCCGCGTGCCGATCGTTTCCGTGGTGCTCGGCGAGGGCGGCTCGGGCGGTGCCATCGCGATCGCCACCGGCGACCGCGTCTACATGCTCGAACATGCGATCTACAGCGTGATCTCGCCGGAAGGCGCGGCCTCCATCCTCTGGCGCGATTCCACCCGCGCCAAGGAGGCGGCCAGCAACATGAAGATCACGGCCGAGGACCTGAAGACCTTCGGCATCATCGACGGCATCATCCAGGAGCCGGTCGGCGGCGCGCATCGCGATCCGCAGGCCGTCATCGCCCGCACCGGCGACGTTATCGCGGCCGCGCTCAAGGATCTCTCCGCCAAGCCCGGCGACCAGCTTCGCAAGGACCGCCGCCAGCGCTACCTCAATATCGGCCGCCAGCTCTGAGCGGATTCTCGCCGATCGGCGGCTCCCGGGCCGCCGTCTGCCCCATCTCGGCCATAATCCTTGTGTCTGAAACGATGGGGCGTGCCGGCAGCCTCGCGAAAGAATTCCCGGTTAACACTTTATGAAGTATAAGCCGGTTACCACTGCGCGTCCGCCCGCCGGCGCGACGGCTTGCGATCTGACGATTGTTGACGGACTTCTGGAATGCGCCTGACTGTTCTTGCCGCCGTATCGCTCCTTGCCGTGGCCGCCGCCGGCTGCACCAACGAGACGCTCGACTCGTTCGACAAGGTCGATGTCGACATCACCAAGGTATCCCGCAAGACAGACTACCAGCTGTCCTCGGCGGTGCTCGGCAAGCTGTCCTCGATGAACATCGACCGCTCCTCGCCGATGATGCTGCGCATCTTCAAGGAAGAGGGCCGGCTTGAGCTGTGGAAGGCCGACCGCTCGAACCGCTACCGGCTGGTGCGCAACTACAAGATCTGTGCCTGGTCGGGCAAGCTCGGCCCGAAGATGAAGGAAGGCGACCGCCAGGCGCCCGAAGGGTTCTATCCGCTGTCGAGGGCGAACCTCAATCCGAACTCCAGCTATTATCTCGCCATCAATA
>CAMLOC010000319.1 GCA_946481465.1 uncultured Shinella sp.
CATCCGCCCGGCGCCGGGCTATCCCGCCCAGCCGGATCACACGGAAAAGACGACGCTCTTCCGCCTGCTCGACGCGGAGAAGGAAATCGGCGTGGAGCTTACCGAAAGCTACGCCATGTGGCCCGGCTCGTCGGTCTCCGGCCTCTATATCGCCTCGCCCGAAAGCTATTATTTCGGCGTCGCCAAGGTGGAGCGCGACCAGGTCGAGGACTATGCGCGCCGCAAGGGCATGGCCGTCGGGGAGGTGGAGCGCTGGCTCGGCCCGGTCCTCAACTACGTGCCGGTGACCGCGCGGGAAAACGCGGCCTGAGTTTCCTCAGGCCGTCGCAAGGTTCAAGAACACGACCATGCCGTAGCTCACGGCGACCAGCACGCCGAGCGACAGGACGACCGTGGCCGTTACCCGCGGGCCTGCCCGCATCACGCGCCTGAGGTCGATGCCGAGGCCGAGGGCGGCCATGGAGAGGATGGTCAGCACGGTCGCGGCGCGCGCCATGCCTTCGGCAAGTCCCGCATCGATCAGGCCGAGACTGCGTGCGGCGAGCATGGCGAGGAAGCCGAGGATGAACCATGGCACCAGCCTGTGCAGCGCCGGGCGACGACCGCTCTCCTTTCCTGCGGCAAGCGACAGGAAGAAGATCACCGGCCCCAGCATCAGCACGCGCACGAGCTTGACGAAGGTGCCGATCTGGATGCTGAGCGCGGAGACCGGGGCGGTGGCGGCCAGTACCTGCGGCACCGCATAGACCGTCATGCCCGCCATCACGCCGTAGCCCGTCGCCGACAGGCCGAGCAGCGGCACCAGCACCGGCAGCAGCAGCACCGTGACCATGCCGAGAACGGCGGTGAAGGCAATGGAGGAGGCGACATCCTCCGCATCGGCGCGGATGACCGGCGCCGTCGCGGCGATGGCAGAGTTGCCACAGATCGAATTGCCGCAGGCAACCAGCAGCGCCACAGTGCGGGAGAGGCCGAGGCCGCGCCCGATGGCATAGCTTGCAAGGAGAACGGCGCCCACCACCGCCGCGATCGCCCCGATCAGCGGCCAGCCCATGCCGGCGATTGCCGTGGCGCTGACGCCCGCACCGAGAAGCACGACCGCGATTTCAAGGAAGTACTTCGCGGAAAAGGCGATGCCGGGATCGAACACCGCCGGCCGTTTCAGCAGCAGGCGGCAGACGGCACCGATCAGGATCGCCAGAACGAGTGCCTCGATCCATGCTCCACCCGACAGGTGCATTTCCAGTCGTTCGGCGAGCACGGCGAGGCCCGAAACGAAGCCGGAGAGCAGCACTCCGGGCAGAAGTGCGCGAATTCCAAGGATTGATGATTTGTTAGATGAATTTTCCATGCGCGGACGATGCGCTTGAAAACCTGTTCGATCCATCGGTAAATATCGGACATTTCATTCGACTGGATCTAACAGATGATGACGCTGGAACAACTCCGTATCTTCGTTGCCGTGGCGGAACGGGAGCACCTGACGAGGGCTGCGGAGGCGCTGAACCTCACGCCCTCGGCCGTCAGCTCGGCCATCCGCGTGCTGGAGGAGCGCTACGGCATCGCACTGTTTCATCGTACGGGGCGACGGATCGAGCTGACCGAGACGGGCGAGGCCTTCCTGCCGGAGGCGAGGGCCACGCTGGCGCGGGCAGGCAGTGCAGACCTCTTCCTCACCGAGATCGGCGGCCTGAAACGCGGCACGTTGACGCTCGCCGCCAGCCAGACCGTCGCCGGCTACTGGTTGCCGCCGCGCCTCATGCATTTCCGCAAGACCTATCCGGCGATCGACATCCGCCTGACCGGAGGCAATACCGACGAAGCTGCCGAGGCGGTTTTCGACGGGCGGGCAGAGCTCGGTTTCGTCGAGGGCGAGATCGACCATCCTGCCCTCGCCCAGCGCGTGGTCGCGCGCGACCGGGTCGTCATCGTGGCGCCGGCCGGTCATCCGCTCGCCGGCAAGCCCGATATCGATGTTGGCGACCTGGCCGCCGCGCGCTGGGTGCTGCGCGAACCAGGCTCGGGCACGCGGCGCGCCCTGACGGCGGCGTTGCCCGAGGAAGCGCTGGACATCGCGCTCTCCCTGCCTTCCAACGAGGCCGTGCGCAGCGCCGTTCTCGTTGGCCAGGCGCTGACGGCGGTCTCCGAATTCGTCGTAAAGGACGATCTTGCCGCCGGCCGGATGGCCCGCATCGCCTTCGAACTGCCGGAACGCGCCTTCCGCCTGCTCCGCCACAAGGAGCGCTACCGCTCCCGAGCCTCGCTCGCCTTCGAGGCCGAGCTGGCCTAGATCATTTCCGGTGCCATTCCGGATGCAGAACCGCGGCGGATTTTTGCCGGAATGGTCCTACAGTCCGTCGCGCCCCCGGAACCGGCGCTGGTAGGCAGGATCGTAGAGCGAACTTTCGCGAAAATCCTCAGCGCCGAGCGAGCGGCCGACGAAGATCAGCGCCGTGCGCTCGATGGGCTCTTCGGCGACCTTGGCCGCGATATCGGCCAGCGTGCCGCGCACCACGCGCTCGTCCGGCCAGGAAGCCTTGACCACGATCGCCACGGGGCAATCCGCGCCGTAGAGCGGCGTCAGCTCCAAGACGACCTTGTCCAGCGCGTGGATGGCGAGGTGGATCGCCAGCGTCGCGCCCGTCGCGCCGAAGTTCGCCAGCGTCTCACGGTTCGGCATGGGCGAGGCCCTGCCGGAGACGCGGGTGAGCACGAGGCTCTGCGCGACGGCGGGAATGGTGAGTTCGCGGCCGAGCGCGGCCGCGGCGGCGGCGAAGGAGGGCACGCCCGGCGTCAGCGTATAGGCGAGCCCGTGCCTTTCCAGCCGGCGGATCTGCTCGGCGACGGCGCTCCAGACGGAGAGGTCGCCGGAATGCAGCCGCGCCACATCCTCGCCCGCCGCGGCGGCGCGCAGATATTCCGCCTCGATCTCGTCGAGCGACATCGGCGCCGTATCGACGATGCGCGCCCCCGGCGGGCAATATTGCAGCAGTTCCGGCGACACGATGGAGCCGGCATGAAGACAGACCGGGCAGGCGGCGATGAGGTCGCGGCCGCGCACGGTGATGAGATCGGCAGCGCCGGGGCCGGCGCCGATGAAATGAACGGTCATCTCTCAATCCTCAATTTGTTTAGCCGGCTTCACCCAGCGCCATTGCGTCACCGGCATGGCCGGCCGCCAGCCCGTCATGGTTCCAACGGGCGATGCGCGCGCGATATCGATGCGGATCAACGAACCGCCGAGCCGCGCGTGATGCGCAAGAAGCACCGCTTCCATTTCCGTCGTCACCGCATTGGCGACGAGCCGGCCGCCGGGCTTCAGGCCGGCCAGCGCCGCCTCCATCACCCCCGCCTCGCTGCCGCCGCCGCCGATGAAGACGGCATCCGGCGGAGCAAGACCGGCCAGCGCGTCCGGCGCCACGCCCTCGACGACCGACAGGCCCGGTACGCCGAAATTTCGCGCATTCCGCCGGATTCGGGCGGCGCGCTCCGCATGGCCCTCGACGGCGATGGCCCGCAGCGACGGATCGGCCAGCATCCACTCGATGCCGATCGAACCGGAGCCGGCCCCGATATCCCAGAGAAGCTCGCCGCGGCGCGGCGCAAGGGCGGACAGTGTCAGCGCGCGGATCTCCCGCTTGGTGATCTGGCCGTCATGCTCGAACAGCCCGTCGTCGAGGCCCGGCGTACAGGCGAGCACCCGCGCGCCGTCTCCGGCGGAAACCTCCACCGCGCAGATATTCAGCATGTCGGCATCGGCAAGCGCGAAGGCGTCTGCCCGATGGTGGCTCACCCGCTCGCGCGGCCCGCCGAGCGCTTCCAGCACCGTGAGGGCCGAGGCCCCGAAACCGCTTTCCGTCAGCAACGTCGCGAGCGCCGCCGGCCCGTCGCTGTCCGAGGTGAGCGCCAGGATGCGGCAGCCGGGGTGGATGTGCGGGCGGATGAGATCGACCGGGCGGCCGTGCAGCGAGACGCAGGCCGTGTCCTGCAGCGCCCAGCCGAGGCGCGATGCGGCAAGGCTGAAGGCGGAGGGCGCCGGAAAGACGCGCATCTCCGCCCGCGCGATGCGCCGCGAGAGCGTGACGCCGACGCCGTAGAAGAAGGGGTCGCCCGAGGCGAGTACGACGACGGGCCGGCCCCGCGCGGCAAGGACCGCCTCCACCGAGCGCTCGAAGGGGCTGAGCCAGCCGTGGCGCTCGCCGCGGATCGCCGCATCGGCAAGCTCCAGGTGGCGTGCGCCGCCGAAGACGATTTCGGCGCGGCCGATCGCGGCCTTGGCCTCGTCGCCGAGACCCGCTAGACCGTCTTCGCCGATCCCGATGATGGAAAGCCAGGGGGCGGCTGTCGAAAGGGGCTGATCAGGCGTGGACAAGCGACGCATCCTCATCTTGGGCGGCACGGCGGAGGCGCGCGACCTTGCGGGCGTGCTCGCCGGCAGGGCCGACCTTGCCGTCACGCTGTCGCTCGCCGGCCGCACGCTCGATCCCGCCCCGCAGCCCGTGCCCGTGCGCACCGGCGGCTTCGGCGGCGCTTTCGGGCTGGCCGCCTATCTGGAACAGGAAGCGATCGACCTTCTCATCGACGCGACCCATCCCTTCGCCCGGCAGATTTCCGCCAATGCGCGCGCGGCAAGCGGAGCGGCGGGCACGCCGTTGTTGCGCCTGGAGCGGCTCGGCTGGGAGGAGGCCGAGGGCGACCGCTGGACGCGTGTCGCCGCGATGGCCGAAGCCGTTGCCGCGCTCGGCGAAGCGCCGCGCCGCGTGTTCCTCGCCATCGGCCGCCAGGAGGCGAAGGCCTTCGACGCCGCGCCGCAGCACCATTATCTCGTGCGCAGCGTCGATCCCGTCGATCCGCCGCTTACTGCCCCCGATGTGCAATACCTGCTCGCCCGCGGCCCGTTTGCCGTGGAGGCGGAGGTCGCCCTCCTGCGCGAGCATCGCATCGATATCGTCGTCAGCAAGAATTCCGGCGGCGAGGCCACCTACGGCAAGATCGTCGCCGCGCGCATCCTCGGCCTGCCCGTCGTTCTGGTCGAGCGGGAGGAGGCGCAGGATGCCCACCATGCCGGAACCGTCGAGGATGCGGTGCGGCTCGCCGATCATCTCGTCGGCTCTTCGAGGAAGCGCGGCGTATAGACGAGATCCGG
>CAMLOC010000320.1 GCA_946481465.1 uncultured Shinella sp.
CGCGAAGAGCATCGTGAAATAGGTGTTGATGAAGCCGGCATCGGCCCCGGAGAAACCGTGGTCGATCATGCGGCGCACGGCGAGCGGCAGGACGAGGGTGGTGCCGGCAGCCAGGACCAGGGCCGCCAGTGCGCCGGCGACGAGGCCGCGATAGCGGCCGATATAGGGAGCGAGCCTGCCCAGCGGACGAATGTTGCGGCGCGCGGTTTTCGCCTGCACGCCTTCTTCTCTGTCTGTGGACACCATACCCCCGTTTCCAGCGCCTTCCGGCACGAATTGTCTTTCGGCCCTTGTTATCCAGACGGCCTTCCTGTATAGGCTCGCCATCGAATTGGGAAGCCGTAGGTCCGACCGACCGCGGCTTCATTTACGTCTTTGGCCCGGCTGTCGCAATCCGTTGCGACAATTGGCCCCCGGAACAGGCAGGAAAGTTGTCATGAAGGCTGATATCCATCCCGCATACCACACCATCAAGGTCGTCATGACCGACGGCACCGAGTACGAAACCCGCTCGACCTGGGGTTCGGAAGGCGCCACGATGAACCTCGAAATCGACCCGAAGTCGCACCCGGCCTGGACCGGCGGCAACCAGCAGCTCATGGACCGCGGCGGCCGCGTCTCCAAGTTCAAGAAGCGCTTCGAAGGCCTCGGCCTCTAAGCCTTCTGCTTCGGCGGATTTTGAAGAACCCGGCTTCGGCCGGGTTTTTTGTTGTCTGCGTGAAGGTTTGCCCCTCACCTGCCTGCCGGCATCCTCTCCCCGCAAGCGGGGCGAGGAGCGCTGGGCGCGCCGTTTTCCTGCTCCATTTCCCGCAAAAGAATAGGGGGAAAACCGTGCGACACCCCCTTCTCCCCGCTTGCGGGGAGAAGGTCCCGGCAGGGGGATGAGGGGCCTGGCCGCACAACAAAAAACCCGGCCGAAGCCGGGTTCCATCACGGTGATGCGGTTCGCGCTCAGTTGTTGCCGAAGGCGGTGTGCAGGAGGTTGATCTGGGCCTGCACGCTGTTCTGGTTGTCCGGCGCGAAGGTCTGGACGTCCTGCGGGCGGTAAATCTCGCGGTCGAGCAGGGCGATGCGGTTCTGCAGGCGCAGCGAGCGTTCGATGAGGTCGCGGAAGGCCTCCGGCAGGTCGTTCCAGCCGGGCGCGGTCTTGTCGACGTTGAAGCTGTCGAGGCGGACCTTGTTCTTTTCCGAGAGCACCTGGTCGCGGCTCATCTCGCCGTTGTTGACGGCGCGCTGCAGGAGCAGCCAGGAGGCCATCTGCATCAGGCGGGTGGTCAGCCGCATCGATTCGGCCGCATAGAGCACGGAGGCCATGCGGGGCAGGACCTTGGAGGCCTGGCGGCCGACACCGTCGAGATAGCTTGCGGTCTCTTCGACCAGGCCCATGCCTTCGGCGTACAGGGACTTGAATTGCGCCGACGACGCAACATGGCCAGCGAAGCTGACGGTATTCAATCCTCTTTCGGACATGGTTTCATCCCTGTTGAACGCATCACATGCAGGTAACGGAAGGCCGGCCTCTGGTGTTCCAGTCGGTCGTTCTATGTCGTGAGGATGATCCCATAACCCAATTCGCGCAAGGGTATTCTTAAGAAAGGGTTAATCTCCACAATTCTTTCGGGACAGGCCCTCCGCGCGGCGGCCGCAAACAAAAAAAGAGCCGCGGAAAGCGGCTCTCAAGGTAAAACAGGGAGAAAAATCAGACCGAAACCCCGGGGGGTGAAAATGTCTGAAGCCGGAAGGACCGGATGCTCAAGGAATAGCAGGGAAGGCTTAATGGCCGGTTAACTCTATTGAGGGTTTGCTCGTACCTGTGCCTTTTCGGCAAGCCGGAACCGGATCAGCGGAAGAGGTTTTCCGCCGCCGAGCGGCTGGCGCCCTTCTTCTGTTTCTCCGCTTCCAGCCGTTCGATTTCCGCGCGCAGGAGGTCGATCCGCGCGGCAAGCTCGTCGACGGAGAGCAGGGAGAGGTCGCTGCCGATCTCGTGGGCGATCTTCCGTGCCGGACGGTCTTCTTCGAAAAAGCTCATGTGGGGCGCTCCTCCTGTTGCTCGTCGGCGGCCTGCGGCTGGGCAAGGGCGCGCGGCGAAAGCTGAAGGCTCTCCGGCGTGGTCAGCGTGCCGGGGTTGAGGGTGGTGTAGGTCTCGCGCATCTCGGCGGGCAGGGCGGCGCGGCGGCGGCTGCGGAAGATGGCGTAGACGCTGATCAGCAGATGCGCCGAGCAGGTGACCATGAAGAGCGCATAGGGACCGACCGCCGACATGATCGGGCCGCCGAGCGTCGGGCCGATGATGGTGCCGACGCCATAGAGCAGGAGCAGGCCGCCGGAGACCTTCACGAAATCCTCGGGGCTGGCGAAGTCGTTGGCATGCGAGACGGCGATCGGGTAGAGCGCGTTCGCCATCGCGCCGTAAAGGGCCGTCAGCACAAGGAGCACGATTACGGAGGCCGGCTGGAAGACGAAGAGCGACAGGCCCGCCGCCGCGGCGATGGCGGAGAGCGAGGCGAGCACGATGCGCCGGTCGACCCGGTCGGACAGGCGTCCGGCGGGAAGCTGCATCACGGCGCCGGCGAAGATGGCGACGCTCATCATGACGGCGATCGTGCCGGAGGAGAGACCCGCATTGGCGCCGAAGACCGCGCCAAGCGTGCCGAAGGCGCCGTTGGCGATGCCGATCAGCACGATGCCGACGCTGGCGACGGGCGAAGTACGGTAGAGGGCCGGGATATCGAGCCTGACCTGCTTCAGCGGCTGCGGGGAGGCGGCCGTGGACAGCGTCGTCGGCAGCATGGCGAGGCAATAGAGGATGCCGGCGAACATGAAGAGCAGCGGCGTCGTGACGTCGCCCAGCGCCACCGTCATCTGGCCGCCGACGGTGCCGATCAGCGTGATGGCGATGTAGAGCGAGAAGATGAGGCCGCGGCTTTCGTTGGTCGCGCGCTCGTTCAGCCAGCTTTCGATGATCATCGAGGTGCCGGCGATCGAAAAGCCCGTGACGGCGCGCAGCGCGATCCACCAGAAGGGATCGACCAGGATGCCGGTCAGGAGCGCGATGATGGCGATCAGCGAGGCGAAGCCGGAAAAGGCGCGCACATGGCCGATGCGCTTGACCACCGTCGGCGCCAGGAGGCAGCCCAAAACGAAGCCGGACGCCCAGGAGGTACCGAGCAGGCCGAGCATCGTCGTCTCATAGCCTTCGAAGGCGCCGCGCATGGGCAGGAGCAGGCCGTGCAGGCCGTTCCCGAGGAAGAGGAACAGCGTGCCCATGAGAAGCGCGAAGACGGATATGAGATTTTTACGCATGTGATTTTCGTCAGTTTCGCCAGCGGGTAAGGAATAACGCACCTGTCGCCGATTGCCAGATGCAAAGCGTGCGCGCGAACGATTTTCGCGCCCTACGTCGATCGCTTGGAAAAACGTCCGAGGTGTGACAGGAAGGGCGGAGAAAGGCCGCCATGTCGAAAATCCTTCCCGTCCTGCTGCTTGCCGTGATGCTGCTGCATCTCATCCGTCCCATCGGCCTGCCGGGGCTGAAGCGGCGCGCGGATTTCTGGAAGATCGCGGTCGTCGCCATCGCGCTGATGATGCTGACGGTGCTGATCCGGCCCTGAAACGCAAAAGGGCCACCCGAAGGTGGCCCCCATGAGGTTTGGTCCGGCGTGGACCCGGGTCTTTGGACCCGAAGGAAGGCGTGATCAGAACGAGGGCTGCCTCGTTGCGTTCACCACAATTCCCATGCCCGAAGCCAAGACCGAAATCTCATTAGACATTGGATCACCTTCCTTTCCGTTGTTGACACTGACAGGAAATGTAGGCGCTCCGCCGCCGAACGCAAGCCCCCTTGCGCTATTTCTGCTGGTTGAGGACGTCGACGCCCGGCAGCGGCTTGCCTTCCATCCATTCGAGGAACGCGCCGCCGGCGGTCGAGACATAGGTGAAATCGTCCGCGACACCGGCATGGTTGAGGGCCGCGACCGTATCGCCGCCGCCGGCGACGGAGACGAGCTTGCCCTCCCTGGTGCGGGCGGCGGCGTGCTTGGCCGCCGATACCGTCGCGGTGTCGAAGGGAGCGATCTCGAAGGCGCCGAGCGGGCCGTTCCAGACGAGCGTCGTGGCGCGCGAGATCCAGGCATTGACCGCCTCGACCGTCTTCGGGCCGACGTCGAGCATCATGGCGTCGGCCGGAATGGCGTTGACGTCGACCACTTCGTTCTCGGCATTGGCCTTGAACTCGCGGGCGACGACGCCGTCCTCCGGCAGCACGATGGCGCAGGTGGCGGTCGCAGCCTCGATCATGATCTGCTTGGCCGTCTCGGCAAGGTCGTGCTCGCAGAGCGACTTGCCGACATTCGTGCCGCGGGCGGCAAGGAAGGTGTTGGCCATGCCGCCGCCGATGACCAGCGCGTCGACCTTCTTCACGAGGTTCATCAGGAGGTCGATCTTGGTGGAGACCTTTGCGCCGCCGACGATGGCGACGACCGGGCGAGCCGGATTGCCGAGGCCCTTTTCCAGCGCTTCCAGCTCGGCCTGCATGGTACGGCCGGCATAGGCCGGGAGACGGTGCGCCAGGCCTTCGGTGGAGGCGTGGGCGCGGTGGGCGGCGGAGAAGGCGTCGTTGACGTAGATGTCGCCGTTTGCGGCGAGCGCGGCGGTGAAGTCCGTGTCGTTCTTTTCCTCGCCCTTGTGGAAGCGGGTGTTTTCGAGAAGCAGGACATCGCCGTTCGCCATGGCGGCGACGCCGGCAGCGGCTTTCTCGCCGATGCAGTCGGCGGCGAAATGCACCTTCGTGCCGAGGACCTCGTTCACGGCGGGCAGGATCTGCTCCAGCGACATTTCGGCGACGGCTTCACCCTTCGGGCGGCCGAAATGGGCGAGCAGGACGACCTTGGCGCCTTTTTCCGAGAGTTCGCGGATGGTCGGGGCGACGCGCTCGATGCGAGTCGCATCGGTGACCTTGCCGTCCTTGACGGGCACGTTGAGATCGACGCGGACGAGCACGCGCTTGCCGGCGATATCGGTGAGGTTGTCGAGGGTCTTGAAGGTCATGGGGCGTCTCCCGTGAGGGCTGGAATGAGGGTGTGCGTGAAACCCCCCTCTGCCCTGCCGGGCATCTCCCCCTCAAGGGGGGAGATTGGATGGAGC
>CAMLOC010000321.1 GCA_946481465.1 uncultured Shinella sp.
AGCCGCAGATTTCCGCATCATCCGGCAAGGCTGCAACGGCCGCCATAGGGTCCAGGGCGGCACCCCCCTGGTAGGCCTGGCCGAAGATCAGCGTCTCGCGCATCTCGGAAATGTCGGTGGCCTTCTTCTTGAGGTCGTTGAACCAGGCGCCGTCGGCCGTCTCGCCGTAGAGCACGGTGCCGATGATGCGGTTGTCTTTCAGCACCAGCCGCTTGTAGACGCCGGCGGAGGCGTCGCGCAGCACGATCTCCTCGCGGTCGTCGCCGTCGGCAAAATCGCCGAGCGAGAACAGTTCGATGCCGGTGACCTTCAGCTTGGTCGGCGTATCGGAATGGACGAAGGCGGCGGTGCGCTCGCCGGCAAGATGGGCGGCGGCGACGCGGGCCATCTCGTAGAGCGGTGCGACGAGGCCGTAGACCATGCCGCCCACTTCCGCGCACTCGCCGAGGGCGAGAATGCTGCCGTCGGAGGTCTGCATGCCGTGGTCGACGACGATGCCGCGGTTGACGGCAAGGCCCGCCTCCCTGGCGAGGCCGACGCTGGGACGGATGCCGACGGCCATGACGACGAGCGTCGCGGGGATGACGCGGCCGTCGTCCAGCTCGATGCCCTCGACCTTGCCGTTGCCGACGATGGCCTTGGTGTTGGCCTTGCAGACGATCTTGATGCCGCGCCCTTCCAGCTCCCGTTGCAGGAGATAGCCGGCGGCGGGGTCGAGCTGGCGGTCCATCAGCGTGGGCATGACGTGCAGCACGGTCACGTCCATGCCGCGCCCGGCGAGCCCCGCGGCGGCTTCGAGGCCGAGGAGGCCGCCGCCGATGACGACGGCCTTCTCGCGCGACTGGGCGGCGAGCAGCATGGCCTGCACGTCGTCGAGGTCGCGGTAGGTGATGACGCCGGGCATGTCATGGCCGGGCACCGGCAGGATGAAGGGCACGGAGCCGGTGGCGATGACCAGCTTGTCGTAGCTTTCCGTGACGCCGTGGTCGGAGGTGACGGTCTTGGCGGTCCGGTCGATGGCGACGATGCGGTGGCCCTTGTAGAGGGTGATGCCGTGCTTGATGTACCAGCCGTCGCCGTGGATGATGATCTGTTCGTAGTCCTTCTCGCCGGAAAGGACGGGCGAGAGCATGATGCGGTCGTAGTTTACCCGCGGCTCGGCGTTGAAGATGGTGACCTCGTACTGGCCGGGGGCCTTTTCGAGGAGGTGCTCCAGCATGCGCCCGGGGGCCATGCCATTGCCGACGATGACGAGTTTCTCGGTCATGGGATTTCCTAAACGTTACGCTGCGACGGCCGAGACGGAGGGGCGCTCCATCTGGCGGATGGAGAGGTGCATCCAGACAAGCGAGACGGCGACGACGGCGAAGAGCAAGAGGAAGCAGCTCGACCACAGGCCGGTCGCGTCCTTGAGCAGGCCGAAGGCGATGGGCAGCACGAAGCCGCCGAGCCCGCCGACCATGCCGACCACGCCGCCGACCGCGCCGACGCCATCGGGGTAATAGGCCGGGATGTGCTTGTAGACCGCCGCCTTGCCGAGGCTCATGACGAAGCCGAGCACGAAGACGGTGACGATGAAGAGGGCGGGCGTGACGCCCGACGGCAGCGACAGGATGAGCGTTGCGACGGCCGAGACGGCGAACATGCAATACATGACGGAGCGCGCGCCCTTGCGGTCCGAAAGCATGCCTCCGAGCGCGCGAAAGATGCTGCCGGGGATGGAATAGGCGGCGGCGACCATGCCTGCCGTCGCGATGTCGAAGCCGTAGACGCCGACGAGGTAGCGCGGCAGCCAGAGCGCCAGCGCCACGAAGCCGCCGAAGGCGAAGAAATAGTAGAGCGAGAAGCGCCAGACCTGCGCCTTCTTCAGGGGGGCGAATTCCGCAAGCAGGCTGCGCTTCGGCGCCTTGCCTTCGCGGCGCGCACGGAAGGCCGGGTCGTCGCTGGTGGTGAACCAGAAGAGACAGGCGGTGAAGATGAGCGCCGCCGCCCAGATCTCCGCGACCATCTGCCAGCCGGCGGCCACGAGCACGAAGGGCGCGAGGAACTTCGTCAGCGCCGCGCCGACATTGCCCGCGCCGAAGATGCCGAGCACCGTGCCCTGCTTTTCCGCCGGGAAGAAGGGCGAGACATAGGCGACGCCGACCGCGAAGGAGCCGCCGGCAAGCCCGACGCCGAGGCCGGCGAGCAGCATCTGCGGGAAGGTCGTGGCGTGCGAGAGCAGGAGGGTCGACATCGCCGCCGCCAGCATGGTCAGCGTATAGACGAGACGGCCGCCGAAGCGCGGCGTCCAGACGCCGAGCAGGATGCGCACCAGCGAGCCGGTGAGGATGGGCGTGCCGACCAGCAGGCCGAACTCGGCTTCCGAAAGCCCGAGGTCTTCCTTGATGCGGATGCCGATGATCGCGAAGATCGTCCAGACGGCGAAACAGATGGTGAAGGCGAAGGTGGATACCCAGAGCGCGATGGCCGGTTCGCGCGGGGACAGGGGCTGCTTGGTCTCGGACATGGCTTCTCCGTGGCCCGACAAGGTCGTGCCGCTCCATCTTGAGGGTTGAAAACAAAAAGCCGCTGGTCAGGTTTGCCGCGCGGCACGGACGGGCGCGGGCGCGGGAAACCTGATCAGCGGCTTTGCTGGTGGCGCCCGTCGTTGGACGCCGATATCGTGACCCGAAGGCCTATGGAGAGAAAAGCAAGCGGTGTGCCAATTTGCCAATAGGCTGATTCAAAATGGTTTTCTTCCAATGGCATGAAAGGCGCGCCCGTCCCGGCGGCACGGGCGGCACCAAATTTTGTGCACTGCGCATAAAATAGGCGTCAGCGAGACTGCGCCGCAATATAGCCGTCGACATCGTCGGGATCGAAGCGCCCGCCGTCGAAGAAGCCGTCGGGGCCGAGGGTCAGCGCGCCGGAGGAGCCGACGGGCGTCTCCGCGGTCAGCGCGCCCTCCACCTTGGCGCTCGCCGAGGGCATGGCGATGCCGAGCGCCTTCAGCGCGGCGCGGTAGACGTCCGGGCGATAGGTGCCGGCGGCGATCGCGCGGTTCGCCTCGCTCTGCGCCACCTGTCCCCAGCGGACCATCTGGGTGTAGAACCACAGCGCATGGCTCTTCCAGGGGAAGGTCGCGGCCTTGGCGTGCGGCACGAAGAAATCGCCGACCGTGCAGAGCGCGCCGCCGCCGACCGGCAGCACGCCGCTGAGCGCCGGCAACAGGAGGTCCGCCGGGCGGCCGACATAGGCGGGCAGCGCCAGCAGCCGGGCGAGTTCCTCGTGGTTGTTCGGGTCGCCGCACCACAGCGAGGCGCGGTGCAGCGCGGCGATGAGGGCGGCAAGCGCCTCCGGGTTCGCCTCGCCCCAGCGCGCATTGACGCCGAGCACCTTTTCCGGGCTCGATTTCCAGATCGCCGCCTTGACGGTGGCAAGATGCGCGCCGCGTTTCAGGACGCCGAACGTGTTCCACGGTTCGCCCGCGCAATAGCCGTCGATGAGGCCCGCGGCGAGCGCGTCGCCCATGTCCGGCGGCGGCAGCACGACGATCTCGATATCGCGCTCGGGATCGATGCCGCTGGCCGCCAGCCAGTAGCGCAGTTCGTAATTGTGCCCGGAATAGGGATGCACGACGCCGAAGCGCAAGGGTTCGCCGAAGCGTCCGTCGATGACCTTGCGCAGCGCCGCGCCGTTCTGGCGCGCGTCAAGGTCGGCGGTCGCGCCGGCCCGCGCCATTGCCTGCCACAGCGCGGCCGAGACCGTGACGGCATTGCCGCCGAGGCCGAGCGCCATGGGCACGATCATCTCCGGCGCCGGGGCGGAGAGGCCGAGATTGCAGGCGATCGGCATGGGGCCGAGAATATGGGCGACGTCGAACTGGCGCACGGCGAGGCGGTCGCGGATGCTCGCCCAGGACCGTTCGCGCACCAGCGTGAGGTCGATCGACTGCGCCTCGGCAAATCCCTTCTCGCGGGCGACGATGAGCAGGGCGCTGTCGAGCAGCGGCACGAAGCCGGCGGTGATGGCGTGGCGCATCGTCATTCCTTCGCTCCAGAATAGGGCGCTTCCGGATCGAGCAGGCTCGCCGCCGTGACGAGGCTTTGGGCGATCTCGGCGATCTTGCGGTTCTGGTTCATCGCCGTGCGGCGCAGGAGCGCATAGGCCGCCTCCTCGGAAAGCCCGCGCGAGCGCATCAGGAGGCCCTTGGCGCGGTCGATCACCTTGCGGTTCTCCAGCTCGCTGCGTGTCTCCTCCAGCTCGCGGTTGAGGCGGGAGAAGGCGTTGAAGCGGCTGATCGCCATCTTCAGGATCGGCCGCACGCGCTCCTGCTTCAGCCCGTCGACGATATAGGCCGAGACGCCCGCCTCCACCGCCGCCTCGATGGAGGCCTCGTCGGACTTGTCGACGAACATGGCGATGGGGCGCTGGATGGCGCGCGTCAGCTGGAAGATGCTCTCCAGCCGGTCGCGGTTGGGGTTTTCGAGGTCGATGACGATGACGTCGGGGTTGAGGTCGGCGATGCGGCGGGCAAGGCCCTGCATCTCCTCGACCACGGTCACGGCATAGCCGGCGTCGCGCAGCCCCTCCTCGATGATGGCGGCGCGGATGCGGTTCTCGTCGATGACCAGTACGTTCAATGCGCCCGGTTTCATGTCCTCACCGCGCCAGAGCCAAGAATGTCCGGCAGATGCCTCCGATCGGCAGGGAAAATCAAGCCGTGCGAGGACCAAAAAAAATGGGCCAGCGGAAACCGCGGCCCATGAAGTGTGAAGGTCAAAAACCTCCAGAGGGGAACAGCTGATGCAGCGGCACTGGGAGGAAAACCGCTGTGTGCATCAACTGAGGGCACTATGCGGTTTTTTTGACCAAATGGGAAACATTTATTGTGCAATGCAGCTATGCAAATGCTGCGTTGCTTCTGTCGGGGCAGGCCGGTGCCTGCTTTTTGCGCAGGCCCGACGGGGAGGGGATGCCTGCCGGCAACGCGTTTTCGAGGCAATTTTTATATGAAGGAAACCAGTGCCCATCCCCTTCTCCCCAGCGGGGAGAAGGTGCCGGCAGGCGGATGAGGGGGGCCGGAAGTATAAACGCTCCGTCGGAGCCACCCCCTCATCCGACCCTTCGGGCCACCTTCTCCCCGCTGGGGAGAAGGG
>CAMLOC010000322.1 GCA_946481465.1 uncultured Shinella sp.
GGCCATGGCATTGGGCAGCCAGAAATGGAACGGCACCTGCGCGCTCTTCGTCAGCGCGCCGATGAGGATCAGCACCAGCGCCGTCAGGTAGAGCGGATGCGCCTTGATCAGGTCGCCGGACGAGAGCACCACGTCGAGATCGTAGCTGCCGACGATATGGCCGAGCACCAGCAGGCCGGCGAGCAGGCAGAAACCGCCGATGCCGGTGATGGTCAGCGCCATGCGCGCGCCGTCGCGGGCGGCGGCATTGTGGTGCCAGTAGCTGATCAGGAGGAAGGAGAAGATGCTGGTCAGCTCCCAGAACACCGAGAGCAGGATGATGTTGCCCGACAGCACGATGCCGAGCATCGAGCCCATGAAGGCGAGCAGGAAGGAGAAGAAGCGCGGAACCGGGTCCTCCTCCGACATGTAATAGCGCGCATAGAGCACGACGAGGCAGCCGATGCCGGTGATCAGCATCGCGAAGAGCCAGGCGAAGCCGTCCATGCGCAGCGTGACATTGAGCCCGAGCTGCGGCAGCCATTCGAGATCGAGCCGGACCTTGCCGCCGTCGCGCACCGCGGGATAGAGCGCGGCGGTCAGCACCAGGCAGACGAAGGCTACCGCGCCGGACATGCGTGCGGCGAGCACCCTCGAATCGGTCCGCAGCAGGATGGTCGCGGCAAGGCTTCCCGCGAAGGGAAGGCAGACCAGCAGGACCAGAATCATGTCACCTGTCATCGTTTGATCGATCGCTTTCGAACGTCAGAGCTTCTCACGCGCCGGCGCGCCGGCGATATCGGGAAGACCGCGGCGACCGAAGGAACGATCGGGCGGCCGTCAGGAAAAATTCAACGGAGGGGCACGCGCCCCGCGCCTGTCCATGCGTCCCGCGCCGGGATCGGACGCCAGGACGACGCCGATCGCGGCAGCCGTCTCCTCGAACCCGAAAACCGCCCGGGCAGGCAGGCAGGCGAGGTCGGCCCCCGGCCTGTCGATGGACGTCGCCTTGCCGGCGACGACGCGCTTGCGGCATTCCATGTCGGGAAGCGCCGAGGGGTGGCCCGCAGTCTTCTGGACGCCGTATCGAAGCATTTTCGAGCCGGCACCGGCGGCGGAAGGCGCCGGGAGGGTGGATACCAGCAGCAAAAGACAGGTAAGCGCCGTGCAGAAGAGGCAAAAGGCCCGACGAACAGGTCGATGCTGTTGCCCTGATACTGCCAAACGCCCTGCCTCTCGAACCCGCCGCCCGTGTTGAATATTCTCTCATCCGGACAATACGTTGGCGGGATTGGCGCTGTCCACCCGCAAGCGTGAAACTTTTCCGGAATTCCGCCGTTTTGCCGCAGCCGGCAGCATGTTTTTTCCATTCCGGCCGGAAAACGGTCATCCTGTCGCACCCGTGTCTGCTTGATGCCCTGCCGCTTTGGGCGCATCCTAGCCTTGCGAATCGCATGAAGCAGACTTGGCTCCCGTGGGGCGACGCCCGGAGCGCAGGTGCACCCGATATCCGGACCCGCCGGTCGATGATCTCCCGGCCGTCCGGCGAATTCCGTGTCCCGATTCCGCCTGCCCTTCCAGCAGCACATCGGCGGCACGACGTCAGTTCACACGTCAACGGGGATTAGCGATGATGGATGCGCGAAGGGAATGGATCAGCAAGCGGGCCTACACGCTGTGGGAAGAGGCGGGACGCCCCCACGGCCATGACGCCGAGCACTGGGAACAGGCCGTGCGGGAGCGCGACGAGTTCGAGCGCGTGGCCCTTGCCCCGGAGGCCCGGCAGGCCGGCGTCACAAAGCCGCTGATCGAAATATCCGGCAAGGCGCAAGCGAAGAAGTCCGAGGCCAAGCCGCGCAAGAAGGCCGAAGCCGCGGCGGAAAAGCCGGTCGCCGCCAAGGCCGTCGCCGCGAAGGCGAAATCCGCCAGGACGACGGGCAACGGCAAGGAAGCCTGATCGCGCCTGCCCGCGAAGCGGTCGCTTCCCGCCGGCCTGCGGCATCGTTCCCCTTGGAGATGGCGGCGCGAGGCCCTATGTGAACGGCCGGTGCGGGCTGAAGCGAGGATACCCGGTGCGTTCGATCTATCTGGCGGCAGGCATGCTGATGACGGCGGTCGGCATCGTCGGCGTCTTCCTGCCGCTGTTGCCGACCACGCCGTTCCTGCTCGTCGCGGTCTGGTGCTTCTCCCGCTCCTCGCCGCGCCTCGAGCAATGGCTGCTGACCCACCGCACCCTCGGCCCGCCGCTGGCGAACTGGCGTCGCGAGGGCGCGATCTCGGCACGCGCCAAGACGATCGCCCTCTGCCTCATCACCGCAAGCTACGGCTTCTTCTACTACCGCACGACGCCGTCGCCTCTCCTCGCCGTTATCGTCGGCCTCATCCTGTCGGCAAGCGCGCTTTTCATCCTGACCCGCCCGCTGCCGAAAAGGACCTGACCGCCCGATGGCAACGAACCCCGCTCCGGTCATCGTCTGGTTCCGCAAGGACCTGCGCACCGACGACAATGCGGCCCTTGCGGCCGCGGCGGAAACCGGGCGCGCCATTCTCCCGCTCTACATCCTGGAACCCGTCGAGGCCGGGACAGGTCCGCTCGGTGCCGCCCAGCGATGGTGGCTGCACCATGCGCTCGCCGCACTCGCCAAAAGCCTCTCCGACCTCGGCGCACCGCTCGTTCTGCGTGCCGGCCCGGCCGATGCCGCTCTCGACGCGGTGATCGCCGAGAGCGGCGCCGACACCATCCACTGGAACCGCCGGCACGATCCGCCGGGCATGGCGATCGACCGCGCGATCAAGGCCGCGCTGAAAGCGCGCGGCCTCGTTGCCACCAGCTTTGCCGGCCAGTTGCTGCACGATCCGACCCGCCTCCTGACGGGAGAGAAGAAGCCCTTCCGCGTCTATACGCCGTTCTGGAAGGCGCTGGAGCGGTCGGGCGAACCCGGTGAACCGATCGACCCGCCGGCAAGGCTGGCCGGCTCTCCCGGGCCCGTGGCCTCGGACCGTCTGGAGGACTGGCACCTCGCGCCGGAAAAGCCCGATTGGGCGGCACCGTTCCACGAGGTCTGGACACCCGGCGAAGCCGCCGCGCAGGAGCGCCTCGAAACCTTCGTGGACGGCGCGCTCGACGGCTATGCCATTGACCGCGACCGCCCCGCCCTCGACGCCACCTCGATGCTCTCGCCCTATCTGGCGCTCGGCGAAATCTCCCCGGCCCGCATCTGGCACGCCACCCGCGGCCTCGACGCGCCGACGGGCGATCTCGTTCATTTCCGCAAGGAACTGGCCTGGCGCGAATTCTGCTACCACCTGCATTTCCATTTCCCCGCTCTTGCGGAGAAGAACTGGAACGACAGGTTCGATGCCTTTCCCTGGAAGGAACGCGGCGAGGCCTTCACCCTCTGGACGCGCGGCCTCACCGGTTATCCGATCGTCGATGCCGGCATGCGGCAACTCTGGCGGCACGGCTGGATGCACAACCGCGTGCGCATGATCACGGCCTCCTTCCTCATCAAGCACCTGATGATCGACTGGCGGCACGGCGAGAGATGGTTCCGCGATACACTGGTGGATGCCGATGCGGCATCGAATGCGGCGAACTGGCAATGGGTGGCCGGCTCGGGCGCGGACGCCTCGCCCTTCTTCCGCATCTTCAACCCGATCCTGCAGGGCGAGAAATTCGATCCGGACGGCACCTATGTCCGCCGGTTCGTGCCGGAGCTCGAAAATCTGGATGCCGCCTGGATCCACAAGCCCTTCGACGCGCCGCAAGCGGCGTTGGCAAAGGCCGGGGTCGATCTTGGCAAGACCTATCCCAAGCCCATCGTCGAGCACGGCCGCGCCCGCGAGCGGGCGCTCGCCGCCTACAAGGCGCTGAAGGCCGACGGGGCCTAGCTGCCTGGCCCGAGGGTGGAGGAAAGCAGGCGCACGAGGGCATCGCCCGCCTCCTCCAGCGCGCCGCTGTTGTCGATGACGACCGTATCGGCGGCCACGACGATCTCCGGCACGGCGCGGTCGAGCCGGCGGGCGATGGCCTCGCCGCTTTCCCGGCCGCGAGCCGCAAGACGCGCGGCCAGAATGTCCGCGCGCGCGGTGATCAGCACGACCTTCAGTCGCCCATAGGCCTCCGCGAAGGCAGGCAGCGCCGACCGGCTGCCATTGGCGACCAGCGTCATGCCGCCGGCAAGCTGGTCGAAGGTTTCGCGCGGAATGCCGTAGGAAAGGCCGTGCGCATCCCAGGAGACCGCAAAATCTCCGGCCGCCGCCCGCGCGTGGAAGCCCGCAGCGTCGATCGCCTCGTGCGCCTCGCCGCCGGCATCCGGCGGGCGGGTGATGACGCGGCGCACGAAGCCAAGGCGCGGCTCATCGGCAAAATGCCGCGCGGCATAGGACATGACGCTGTCCTTGCCCGCGCCGCTGGGACCGACGACGACGACCATCGTGCCGGCGTCGACCGGCAGCGGCCGGGCCTGCGCGATTTCCTCTTCCGCCCTCATGCGACCCGGCGGCCCTGCCGCCAGACCGAGCGCACCACCGGCACGCCGGAGGGTCGGCGCACGCGCGCGAGGTCGGCCCGCAGGCCGATGGCGATGGTGCCGCGGTCATCAAGGCCGACGGTGCGGGCCGGCGTCGTGGACACCATGGCGATGGCGCGCGGCAGGTCGATGCCCTCGACCTCGTCGGCAAGGATGAACGGGGCGTGCATCAGGCTGAAGGGCACGTAGTCGGAGGAGAGCACGTCGAGCACACCCATCGTGGCAAGGTCCCGGGCGGCGATGTTGCCGGAATGCGACTTGCCGCGCACGATGTTCGGCGCGCCCATCAGCACGCTCATGCCGGCGCCGTGCGAGGCCTTCGCGGCATCGAAGCTGGTGGGGAATTCGGCAAGGCGTATGCCGTAGCCGATCGCCTCCTCGACATGGTCCAGCGTCGCGTCGTCATGGCTGGCGACCGAGATGTCGCGGGCGGCGCACGAAGCGGCGATGGCATCGCGATGCGGCTTGGCATAGCGGGCGGAAAGATCCTGCTGGCGCTGGCAGAAGGCCGCGAACTCGTCGTCGGTCAGGCCGCGCTTCTTCTTGTAGTAGAGGATGTACTGGTCCAGCGTCTGGAACTGGCGCTGGCCGGGCGCATGGTCCATCAGCGAGACGAGGCGGACCAGCG
>CAMLOC010000323.1 GCA_946481465.1 uncultured Shinella sp.
CCGCCCATCCCGGCCCGGCTCGGTTCCGCGGCGCGCGCAAGCGGCCGTTCCTCCAGCGGCTCGGGCAAAGGCTGCCGCTCGAAGAGGGGTATCTCGTTACGAAGCGGCAGGCCGCCGCGGCGGTGCGGCCGGGCATGGGGCTTGCCGGGCTTGCGGCAGGGGCGAAGGCGCGGATGCTGGCCGCCGAAATCGCGCCGGCCTGGGCGACGCGGGCGCTGCGCGCCGGCTGATCAGCCCGCCGAGCGCTTCAGGTGCTCGTCGAGGCGCGGCATGATTTCCACGAAATTGCAGGGCATGTGGCGATAGTCGAGCTGCGCCTTCAGGATGCCGTCCCAGGCGTCCTTGCAGGCGCCGGGCGAACCCGGCAGCGCGAAGATGAAGGTGGCGTTGAGGACACCGCCGGTCGCGCGCGACTGGATCGTCGAGGTGCCGATCTTGTCGTAGGAAATGCGGTGGAAGACTTCCGAAAAGCCATCCATGCGCTTTTCGAACAGCGGCTCCAGCGCCTCCGGCGTCACGTCGCGGCCGGTGAAGCCCGTGCCGCCGGTGGTGATGACGACGTCTACCGCGTCGTCGCGCGTCCAGGCTTCCACCCTGGCGCGGATGGCGGCCACGTCGTCCGTCACGATGGCACGGTCGGCAAGGCGGTGGCCCGCCTCTTTGATGCGCGCGACGAGCGTGTCGCCGGAACGGTCCGTGTCGAGGGTGCGCGTGTCGGAGACGGTGAGCACGGCGATGCCGACCGGAATGAAGGGCCTCGTCTCGTCAATATGCGCCATCGTCGGTTCCTTCAAGCGTGCGCGTGGCGGCGAAAAACCAGTGCGGATGCCGGCGCGAAAGTGACGCTGCTGCGTGCTCGGCGGCCGCGTCCGTCTCGTATAGCGCAAAGCAGGTCGCACCGGAACCGGACATGCGCACGAGGGCGGGACCTGTTGTCGCAAGGCTCTCGGCAATGACGGCGATCTGCGGGCAGAGCCGGCGGGCAGGGGGCTCCAGGTCATTGCGCAGGCTTGCGAGGGCATCCGCCCAGCCGGCGGCGCCCGCAAGGGCAAGCGGCGGGTTGTTTCGCGAGGCGAGCGCCTGGAAGACGGCGGGCGTCGAAACGCCGACGAGCGGATTGGCCAGCACCATGACGAGGGCCGGCAGGGCGACGGGGGTGATTTCCTCGCCGACGCCGCGCGCCAGCAACGGCCGGCCGGCAAGGCACATCGGCACATCCGCGCCGAGGCCGAGGGCAAGCGCGTCCAGCGCGCCGTCGGGCAGGGTCACCCGCCACAGCTTGAGGAGGCCGCGCAGCGTTGCGGCGGCATCCGCCGAGCCGCCGCCGATGCCCGATGCGACGGGCAGGTTCTTTTCGAGATGGATATGCACCGGCGGCGCCGCCTGCCCGCTCGCGGCGAGCGCCGCGCGCAGCCGGTCGCGGGCGCGGGTGACGAGGTTGTCGCCATCGGCTGAAAGCGCCCCGCCGAAGCGGCCGCTGAGGGTGAAGCGGTCCCCGGCCGCCGGCGCAAGGCCGATGCGGTCGCCGAAGGCGGTGAAGGTCACGAGGCTGTCGAGGAGGTGGTAGCCATCCTCGCGCCGGCCGGTGACGGCGAGCGCGAGGTTGATCTTGGCCGGGGCCGGCTCGACGAGCGGGAAACCCGACAATGCGTCGGCGTCAGCCATGCGGCGTCAGGACTTGCGGTCGGCCGCCGTGCCCTCGGGCGAGGGGTTCTGCACCGGCTTTTCGTCCTTGGCTTCGGCGGAGGCCGGCGCGGTCTTCTTCAGTTCGGGCAGGCCGTTCTCGATCTTCAGCTTGATCTTCGGGATCTCGGCCTCCTCCGGCTTCAGGCCGAGCGCGCGGTTCCACTGGAAGGTGGCCTCCAGCTTGCGGCCGACGCGCCAGTAGGCGTCGCCGAGGTGGTCGTTGATCGTCGGGTCGCCGGCCTTCAGTTCCGCAGCACGCTCCAGCTCCGCCACCGCGTCGGAGAAGCGGTCGAGGCGATAATAGGCCCAGCCGAGCGAATCGACGATGTAGCCGTCGTCCGGCTTGATGCTGACGGCCCGGCGGATCATGTCCAGGCCCTCGTCGAGGTTGATGTTCATGTCGACCCAGGAATAGCCGAGGTAGTTCAGCACCTGCGGCTGTTCCGGGTTCAGTTCCAGCGCCTTGCGGAAGTTCGGCTCGGCCTTCTCCCACTCCTTCAGCCGCTCATAGGCGATGGCGCGCTGGAAGAAGATGCTCCAGTGGTTGCGCGTGGGAACCGGGCCGATGGCCGCGACGGCGCGATCGTAGAGCGCGGCCATCTCCTTGTAGTCCTTGGCATCCGACAGCACGCTGCCGAGCGCGAGATAGGAGCGCAGGTCCGCCGGATCGGCCTCGATCAGCTCCTGCAGGTGCTTCTTGGCTTCCGGCACCTTGCCCGTATCGGCAAGGTTCAGGCCGAGCTGCAACTCGGAAATGCGCCGCATCGGCGATTTTTCCGGCACGGCGCGGTAATATTCGATGGCCCGCTCCGGCTTCTTCTGGTTCTCGGCGAGCCCGCCGAGCAGCACCAGCATGTCGTCGCTGTCCGGATCGAGCGCGCGCGCGGCCTGGAGATAGAGCGAGACGATGTCTTCCGCGCCGTCGCGGTTGAGCGCGCCGCCGATCGAGAAGAGCACGGCGGCGGCGCCCTGCGCGGCGGTGCGCACCTGCTGTTCCTGCTTCTCGCCGGCCTCGATGCTCTGGCGCAGCGCTTTCAGCGGCGCATAGCTGGTGATGAAGCTGTCGCCGACCGAGATGGCGTCGAGCGCCTTCTGCTTGTTGCCCTCATGGGCTTCGAGCCGGGCGAGCGCCATTACGGCGCGGATGAAGGTGTCCGGCGCGGCGCTCGCGCCGTTGCGGTCGAGGATGGCGTCGTTGAGCCGGGCGCGCGCCGTCGCCTTGTCGCCGGCCGCGGCGGCCAGCGCCCCGACATGGTAGTTCTTGAAGATGGCGAGCCAGTCCGGCCCCTCCATGCCGCCGATCAGCTTCAACGCCTCCTTCGACTTGCCGTCGCCGAACTTGGCCCAGGCGAGCAGGAGGTCGTTCATCATGCGGTCGAGGTCGTTCGGGCCGTTATAGACGAGGATCTTCTCGGCGCTCTTGTATTCGCGCTTGCGGATCGCCTCCATGCCGCGCACCACCGCGGTGATGCGCTCGACGGCGGGGTCGTTGCGCAGCGCGTCGGCAAGCTTCACGCCCTCCTCGAAGTCGCCGTTCATCAGCTGCGTCACCATCAGGCGCTGCTTGACGTCCTTGTTGGTGGGGTCGAACTGCAGGGCGATCTTGTAGAGCGCGACGGCGGTCTCGTATTCCTTGTCGAAATCGGCCGTGCGGGCGGCCAGGAAGGCGCCGGAGAAGGTGTTGACGCTGAGCGGGTCGAACGGCGTTTCCTCGGCGGCGGCGGTTGCAGGCTTTTCCTCCGCGCGAGCCGCGGGAGGGCCGGCGAACGCGATGCCGGCCGCGATGATCGCCACGCCGGAGAGAAGCCGAAGGAGAAGGGAATGCCGCATCAAAATGCCTTTCGCCGGAAACTTTGCCGAAGCCCTGTGTGGGGAATGCCGTGACCAATCCGGTCGCGATCGCGCCCAAATCAATCACGGACTCATGACGGCAGAGAATGGCTTTTTTGGCGCGGTGCGGCAAGAAAATCCTGCCGCCCCGATTTCGCGGCCGCCGTCAGCTGACGCGGGCGATGGAGAAGTCGATGACCTCGAGCAGCGCGTTCTTCCAGGGCGAGGCCGGCAGCGGCGCCAGCGCGTCGCGGGCGATCATGCCGTAGTGCTGGGCGCGGGCGATGGTGTCCGAAAGCCCGCCATAGCGGGTGATGAGGCCGAGGGCGCGCTCCAGATTGGCGTCGTCGCTCTTGCCGCCTTCGATGGCCTCGCGCCAGAAGGCGCGGTCTTCCGCCGTGCCGCGGCGCCAGGCGAGGATGACGGGCAGGGTGATCTTGCCCTCGCGGAAATCGTCGCCGGTGTTCTTGCCGAGGTCGGCCGCCTTGCCGCCGTAGTCGAGCGCGTCGTCGACGAGCTGGAAGGCGAGGCCGAGATTCATGCCGTAGGATTTCAGCGCGTTGCGCTCGGCCCGGCCGACATTGGCGATAATGGGGCCGACTTCGGCGGCCGCGGCGAAGAGCGCCGCCGTCTTGGCGCGGATGACTTCGAGATAGTCGTCCTCGGTCGTTTCCATGTTCTTGGCGACGGAGAGCTGGAGAACCTCGCCCTCGGCGATCACGGTGGCGGCGGTGGACAGCACGTCCAGCGCCTCCAGCGAGCCGACCTCGACCATCATCTTGAAGGCCTGGCCGAGCAGGAAGTCGCCGACGAGCACGCTCGCCTGGTTGCCCCAGATCATGCGGGCGGTGGATTTGCCGCGGCGCATGTCGCTCTCGTCCACCACGTCGTCGTGCAGCAGCGTCGCCGTGTGCATGAACTCGACGCTGGTGGCCAGCTTGACGTGACCGTCGCCGGCATAGCCAAACATCTGCGCCGCGGCCAGCGTCACCATCGGCCTCAGCCGCTTGCCGCCCGACGAGATCAGGTGGTTGGCGACCTCCGGGATCATCGCGACGTCGGAGCCGGCCTTCGACAGGATGAGCTGGTTCACCCGCTCCATGTCGGCCTTCGTGAGATCGACGAGCGGCTTCACCGATGCCTGTTTGTTTTTGCCTTCTTCAAGCGGTATCACGACGCCCAAATGCCCGGACTCCTGTTCATTTTTGTTGAAAGACAATAGAAAGCGGGGCTTCCTGCGGCAAGAGGCGAATTGTCCCGCCTTACCAATTATGGCTGGAAAACGACCGGAATGATCGAATTGATCCGCACCAACGACGCCGTCCTGCTCTCCTTCGCGGAAAGCCTGATGAAGGAGGCGGGAATCCATTGCCTGATCGCCGATCAGGCGATGAGCATCCTCGAAGGCTCGCTCGGCATGCTGCCCCGCCGCTTCCTGGTGGAGAGCGACCGGGAGGACGAGGCGCGGCGTATCCTGACGGATGCGGGGCTTGCGGCGGAGCTGCGGGCGTGAGCGGGCTGGTTTTCGCAGTGAAGGCTGCATTCGGAGCACCCCCCTCTGCCCTGCCGGGCATCTCCCCCACAAGGGGGGAGACTGGATCGTGGCACTGCCGTGCC
>CAMLOC010000324.1 GCA_946481465.1 uncultured Shinella sp.
TGCGCTATCTCGGCCCCTCCTTCGGCGGCATCAACCTGGAAGACATCAAGGCGCCCGACTGCTTCATCATCGAGCAGCGCCTGCGCGAACTGATGGACATCCCCGTCTTCCACGACGACCAGCACGGCACCGCCATCATCGCCGCCGCCGGCCTGATCAACGCGCTGGCGCTGACCGGCCGCGACTTCAAGACGACGAAGCTCGTCTGCAACGGCGCGGGCGCGGCCGCCATCGCCTGTATCGAACTCATCAAGTCGATGGGCTTTTCGCCGGAGAACGTCATCCTCTGCGATACAAAGGGCGTCATCTACCAGGGCCGTGAAGACGGCATGAACCAGTGGAAATCCGCCCATGCGGTGAAGACCGACCGCCGCACGCTCACTGAAGCCATGGACGGCGCCGACGTCGTCTTCGGCCTTTCGGCCAAGGGCGCGCTTTCGGAAGACATGATCCGCTCCATGGCGCCGCGGCCGATCATCTTCGCCATGGCCAATCCCGACCCGGAAATCACGCCGGAAGAAGTTGCCCGCATCCGCGACGACGCGATCGTCGCCACCGGCCGCTCGGATTATCCGAACCAGGTCAACAACGTCCTCGGCTTCCCCTACATCTTCCGCGGCGCGCTCGACGTGCGCGCCTCGACGATCAACGACGCGATGAAGATCGCCGCCGCCGAGGCGCTCGCCCATCTCGCCAAGGAAGACGTGCCGGACGACGTCGCCGCCGCCTACCAGGGCGTGCGCCCGCGCTTCGGCGCGCAATACATCATCCCCGTTCCCTTCGACCCGCGCCTGATCTCGGCCATCCCCGTCGCCGTCGCCAAGGCCGCGATGGAGACCGGTGTCGCGCGCAAGAACATCCCCGACCTCGACGCCTACGCCCGTGATCTCAGGGCACGTCGCGATCCGATCGCCTCGACGCTCCAGCAGATCTATGCCCGCGTGCGCCGCCAGCCGAAGCGCGTCGTCTTCGCCGAGGGCGAGGAAGAGCAGATGATGCGCGCCGCCGTGTCCTATGCCAACCAGCAGCTCGGCACCGCCATCCTGCTCGGCCGCGAGGAGCATATCCGCGAGACCGCGGAACGCGCCGGCATCGACCTCGACCGGCCCGGCATCGAACTGGTCAATGCCCGCATCTCCAAGCGCAACAATGTCTATATCGACTATCTCTATGCCCGCCTGCAGCGCAAAGGCTTCCTCTACCGCGACGCCCAGCGCCTGATCCACAACGACCGCAACCACTTCGCCGCCTGCATGGTGGCGCTCGGCGATGCGGACGCCATGGTGACGGGCCTCACCCGCAACTATTCCACCGCGCTGGAAGACGTGCGCCGCTGCATCGACGCCAAGCCCGGCCACCGGGTCATCGGCGCCTCGCTGGCGCTTTGCCGCGGCCGGGCCGTGCTCGTCGCCGACACCGCCGTGCACGACATGCCCTCCTCGGAGGAACTGGCCGACATCGCGGAGGAAGCGGCCGGCCTTGCCCGCCGCCTCGGCTACGAGCCGCGCGTCGCCATGCTCGCCTATTCCACCTTCGGCCATCCCTCGGGCGAGCGTTCGGAGCGGGTGCGCGAGGCGGTGAAGATCCTCGACCGCCGCCGCGTCGATTTCGAATATGACGGCGAGATGGCGGCCGATGTGGCGCTCAACCCGCGCATCATGGAGCAGTATCCGTTCTGCCGCCTCTCGGCGCCCGGCAACGTGCTCGTCATGCCGGCGTTCCACTCGGCATCGATCTCGACGAAGATGCTGCAGGAACTCGGCGGCTCCACCGTCATCGGCCCGCTGCTCGTCGGCCTCGACAAGTCGGTGCAGATCGTCTCGATGGGCGCAAAGGACAGCGACATCGTCAACATGGCGGCGCTGGCGGCGTATAATTCTGGTGTCTAAGCAGTAGGCAGTAGGAAATAGCGACGGGCGGCAGGGCTTCAATCCCTACTGCCTATCGCCTACCGGCTACTGCCTCTTCGCATCAGCTGGCGAAACGCCCGGCATCCGCACCGTAATAGTTGAGATAGCGGCCGGAAATCTTGCCGATCGGCAGCACGATTAGGACGTCTGTCGTGTTGAAGCCGTGGTCGACGACGGCGCCGCTGCCGACGGTCGCGCCGAGGCGGAGATAGCCCTTGATGAGCGGCGGCAGGGCGGAAAGCGCCTTGCGCGTGTCGATGCCTTCCGACGGCATCAGGTCCATGGTGCGGAAGAGTTCCGGCCGAGCCGAAACGCTCCACTCGTCCTTGGCCAGCACGTTATGATGCAGGAAGGAGAGCGCCAGCGCATGCTCCTCCGGCACGATGCCGTGGAAGGAGGCGCAGCCGAACATCACGTCGATGCCGTGCTTCAGCGAATAGGCCCAGTTGCCTTGCCAGAGCAGTTCCACCGTGCGCTTGGTGCGATAGGCCGGCAGCACGCAGGAGCGGCCGAGCTCCATGAAGCGCTTTTCCGGATGGTACGCGATCAGCGCGTCCACGTCGAATTCCGACTGGGAATAGAAGCCGCCGGAAACGGCGGCGACATCCTGGCGCAGCAGGCGGTAGGTGCCGACGATCTGCTCTTCCGCATCGCCCTCGATCGAGGTGTCGAGCACGAGGAGATGGTCGCAGACCATGTCCCAGGCATCGATATCGCGCTTGCGGCGCACCGCGTCGGCGGAGAGCTTTGCGTTCATCTCCTCGGCGAAGACGCGGTAGCGCACGGCCTGGGCGGCGTCGATCTCCGTCACCGAGCGGGCGATGCGCGTTTCGAGATTACCGATGCGGCCGAGCACGTCCGTGCCCGAGCGGCCCGCGGCGGGGGCCGTCTTCCGGGGAAGCTCTGCCGGTGCGATGGTCTGGGCGAGGTCGAGCGTCATGGCAGTGTATCCGTCAAACGAAACTTCGCGGTTTTAACCACGATTCTGCAACAGGATAATGACGCGGGGCCGGCTTGGATAGCGAAAAGCCGTGAGCCGGCGAAGATCAGGCCGGCGCGCGCCGGGAAAGGCGGGCGATTTCCGCGATCAGCACGGCGGGATCGGCGGGCTTGGCCAGCACGGCGTCGGCGCCTGTCGCCAGAAGCGCCTCGCGCAGCCCCGCGCGGCTGTCCGCCGTCAACACGACGACGGGCAGGCGGGCATTGCCGTAGTCGCGCCGCACGATGCGGGCGATCATCTCCTTGCCCTCGCCGCCCGGCATGCCGAGGTCGGTGAGAACGAGATCGGCGGCGAAGGGGCCGGCATCCGTCGCGCCGGCGAGCGCAGCAACGAGGGCCGGATAGTCCGGCACATGGCGCACCGTATGGCCGGCCCGCTCCAGCACGGAACGCACCAGCATGGCGTTGACGGGGTCGTCCTCGGCCAGGAGGATGCGGGCGCCCGTCGCGGCCGTTTCCGCCGGCTCGGCGACGACGGGCGGCAGGTCCTTCAGGATCGGGCGGTTGTCGTTGATCGCGTCGCGCACCTCGATGCCCTTCATGCGGCCGCGCAGCACCTCGACCAGCGAACGCTCGCGCAGCGGCCGGATGAGCCAGGAATCATAGCCCTCGCCGTTGCCGATCGCGCGGCCGCTGCGCTCTTCCGGATTGACGAGATAGATGCGCCGCGCGCGGCTGTCGCGGAAGACGGCGAGATCGGCCAGTTCCCGGCGGAAGACGCCGGCAAGGCGGTTGTCGACGATGATGTCGGTCAATTCGGCCTGCTTGCCGGCAAGGCCCTGGGCAAGGTCGAACGCCTCGTCGAGCCCGGTCGCCAGATGGCAGGTGCCGCCGAGTGCGTCGATGGTGCGCACCAGCGCCCGGGAGGCCGGGCCGGCCGGCGCCAGGAGAAAGACGAGGCTGCCCTTCAGGACACCCTTGCGTGCGCCGCCCGCGCCCGCGGCCCGGTGCGGGCGCTCGACCGGCATGCGGATGGTGAAGGTGCTGCCCTTGCCGGGCGTGCTTTCCAGCGTCAATCCACCGCCGGCCTCGCTGAGGATGCGGGCGGAGATGGCAAGGCCGAGGCCCGTGCCGCCGCTGCGCTGCGCGGCACTTCCGGTTTGCTCGAATTCGTGGAAGATTCGGGCCTGTTCCTCGGCATTCATGCCGGGACCGCTGTCGGTGACGCGGATGACGACGGCGCCGCGATCGAGCGTGGTTTCCAGAAAGACGCCGCCCGCATGGGTGAATTTCACCGCATTGCCGACGACGTTGTAGAGCACCTGGCGCAGACGCGGCGCATCGTAGAGCAGGAGGCCCGGCACGTCGGGCGAGACGAAGGAACCGATCTCGATGCCCTTCTCGTGCGCGCGGGGCGACAGCATCTCCACGACGCTTTCCAGCATCGGGCGCACCGGCTCCTCCGAGGGACGGAGCTGGAAGCGGCCGGCCTCGATGGTGGAGAAATCGAGGAGGTCGTCGACGAGCTGGACGAGGGCGTGGCCGGACTGGCGCATGCCGGCAAGGTAGTTCTTCTGCTCGGCCGTCAGCCGCGTCTGGCCGATAAGGTGCGACATGCCGAGAATGCCCGAGAGCGGCGTGCGGATCTCGTGGCTGACGGTGGCAAGCAGGCGGGATTTCGCCGCGCTCGCCTCCTCGGCACGCTGGCGGGCACGCTCGCGCTCGCCCTCGGCGCGGCGCTCCTCGGTAACGTCGCGGGCGATGGAATGCACGACGAGGTCGCCGGACGCCGGATCGCGCACGGTAACGTCGTGCCAGGAATAGATGCGGCTGCCCGCCGGGCCGTCCACGTCGACATCGTAGCGATGGGCGATGGCCTGCGAGCGGAAGGTGAGGCCGAGCGCCTCGCAGGTCCGCCCGACGACGTCGCTAGCGCCCGTCAGCTCGGAAAGAACGGCATTGGCGCTGAGGATGCGGCCGTCGAGCGCGCGCATGACGACGATATCGCCGAGCGCGTCATGGATGGCGGAAAGGATTTCCGAGGTCTCGCTGCGCTCCCAGGAGCGGTCGTGCGTCGCCTCGACGCCGGCGACGGGGCGGCGCGTGCGCAGGAGGAAGACCGCGCCGGCGATGCCGGCAAGGCCGAGCGCGACGGCGGCGATATAGAACCCGGCGGCAAGACCCGTGGCCAGAGCGAGCGCGCCGAACAAGAGGCCGGCGCCGGCGATCACGTTGCGAACCGTTGCATGGCCCTCCG
>CAMLOC010000325.1 GCA_946481465.1 uncultured Shinella sp.
CATCCACAGCGAACCGCGGACGGGCTCGACGGTCGCCGGTGCGCGCTTACCCTGCGCCGCGACGTAGAGGGTTTCGCCGATGGCGAACATGGCGACGGCGAGCGTCGTCACCTCGATGCCGTCGAGCAGGTCCGGAATGCCGAAGGACAGTCGCGCCTGGCCGGTCTGCTGGTCGATGCCGATGACGGCAAGGCCGAGGCCGACGAAGAGGGCGGTGAGGCCGCGCAGCGTCGAATCGCCGAAGGCCGCCGAGACGGTGACGAAGGCGAGCACCATCAGCGCGAAATATTCGCGCGGGCCGAAGGAGAGCGCGAACTTGACCACGAAGGGCGCGATGAAGGCGAGACAGAGCGTGGCGATGAGGCCGGCGACGAAGGAACCGATCGCGGCCGTCGCGAGCGCCGGCCCGCCGCGGCCGGCCCGGGCCATCTTGTTGCCCTCGAGCGCGGTGACGACGGAGGCGCTCTCGCCCGGCGTGTTGAGCAGGATCGAGGTGGTCGAGCCGCCATACATGCCGCCGTAATAGATGCCGGCGAACATGATGAGGGAACCGGCCGGATCGAGCTTGTAGGTGACGGGCAAAAGCAGCGCCACCGTCAGGGCCGGGCCGATGCCGGGCAGGACGCCGACGGCGGTGCCGAGCGTCACGCCGATCAAGGCATAGAGCAGGTTCATCGGCTGGGCGGCGATAGAGATGCCCTGCAGCAGGAATTCGAATGTACCCATCGGACGTCCCTCAGAAGAACAGGTGTTCCAGCGGCCCGGCGGGCAGCGAAAGCTGCAGGAAGCGGCCGAAGATGATGAAGACGACGAAGCTGAAGGCGATGCCGATTGGCAGCGAGATCCACAGCTTGCGCCGGCCGAAGCCGAAGGCGGTCAGCGCGAAGAGCACGCCTGTCGCGATCGAGAAGCCCGCGGTCTTCAGGAGCAGCATCTGCCCGGCAAGGCCGGCGACGATGAAGACGACCGGCTTGACCTCGATCGGCTCGCGCTCCGGGAAGTCGCCGCGCCAGGCCTCGAACGCCGTCCAGACGGCGAGCAGCGCAAGGCCGATGGCGACGACATGCGGCACGGTGGCGGGGCCGATGCGGGAATAGTTGCTCATCTCCGCAAGGCGCCCGGCATCCCACCAGATCACGGCGGCGACGACGAAGAGGACGGGTGCGATGACCAGCGCCGCCCGGTCGGGGCGGCGCCTTTCACTGGAGGCGTGGACCATGCTCATTTGACGAGCCCGATGTCCTTGAGGATGCTTTCCGTCGCCGCGATATCCTTGTCGAGCTGCGCCTTGAAGGCATCGCCGGCAAGATAGGTGTTCTGCCAGCCCTTGGTCTTCAGGGTTTCCTTCCAGGCGTCGGAGTTCGCGACCTTCGCGATATCGGTGTCGATGGCCGCGACCTGCTCGGCCGACAGGCCGGGGGCGGCGGCGATCATGCGCCAGTTCTCGACGACGACGTCGAGGCCGCCTTCCTTGATGGTCGGGGCATCGATGCCTTCGATGCGCTCGGCGCTGGAGATGGCGATCAGGCGCAGCGTGCCGGCCTTTACCTGGGCCTCGAACTCGCCGTAGCCGGAAATGCCCGCCGTCACCTGGTTGCCGAGGATGGCGGCAAGCGCCTCGCCGCCGCCGGAATAGGCGATGTAGTTGATCTTCGTCGGATCGACACCGGCGGCCTTGGCGATCAGGCCCGCCGTGATGTGGTCCGTGCCGCCGGCCGAGCCGCCGGCCCAGGACACCGCGCCCGGATCGTCCTTCAGCGCCTTGACGAGATCGTCCATCGTCTGGATCGGCGAAGCGGCCGGAACGACGATCGCTTCATACTCGCCGGTCAGGCGCGCGATGGGCGTCACGTCCTTCAGCGTGACCGGCGACTGGTTGGTGAGGATCGCGCCGACCATGACGTAACCGCCGACGATGAGGGCGTTGGGGTTGCCGCTGTTCTGGCCGGCGAACTGGGCAAGGCCGATCGTGCCGCCGGCGCCCGGAACGTTCACCACCTGCACGCTGCCGGCGATCTTCTCGTCCTGCAGCACGGTCTGCAGCGAACGGGCCGTCTGGTCCCAGCCGCCGCCCGGGCCGGCCGGAGCGATGATCGAATAATCGGCGGCAAACGCCGGAAGCGCCATGGCGCCGGCGATGAGGGATGCCAGGAAGAAGTGTTTCAAGAGTGTGTCCTCCGTCAGGCGCGGCTTGGCGCGCATCGTTGCTTCTGGCGGGAGGATGGACGGCCGGCGGCGGCGCGAACGATGGTTCGCGGGCGCGGTCACGGCAGAATTCTCCTCCCGGTCTTCCGTCCGCCTCCACGGACGATGAAGAGCCCAAAGGCACCACAGGAAGCTGACATCTACCTGACATGGCCCTGAGAGGCGCTACTGCGTGCGCAGGACCTCGTTCCAGCGGGCGATCAGCCGGGCCCGCTTCACCTGGTCGAGATAGACCATGAGGCCCGGGCTCACCGGCACGGGCTTCAGTTGCGCGCCGAGCAGCGCGCTCATCGTGCGCGCCGTGTTCGTGCCCGATACCTCGGGGCTGACGGCGGCGATCTGCAGTTCGCGGGCCATGATCGTCTGGCCCTCCTTCGACATGAAGAAGGCGAGGTAGCGCCGGCCGAGCTCGGGAGAGGCGGCGGCCTGCGGCACGAGGCCGATGCGCGACATGACGACGGTATAGTCCTTCGGCAGCACGATGCCGACATCGGGATGGCGCGAGGCCCAGTCCGCCGCATAGGAGCCGAGGATATTGTAGCCGAGCACGAAGCGCCCGTCGGCGACGCGCTCCAGGATGGCCGAGCTGGTGGAATAGAGCTTCACCCCCGCCGCCCCCATGGCCTGGATCACCGTCCAGATATCGCCGAACTGCTCCTGGTCGCGCGCCATGAAGAGGAAGCCAACGCCGGAGCGCTCGATGTCGTAGGTGCCGATGCGGCCATAGACCGCCTCGCCCTGCCGCTTGAGGTAATCGACGAATTCGGCGCGCGAGGCCGGCGGCTTCCCGTCCTTGAAGCTCGGCTTGTGATAGACGAAGACGGCGGGCTCGAAGGTCAGCGCATAGGCGGTGTTGCGCCAGTTGGCCCAGGCCGGCCAGCGGTCGCTCATCGGCAGGTCGCTGCGCTGGGCGTAGCCGTCATTGCTGAGCTTGACCTGGAGGTCCATCGCCGAGGAGAAGGCGAAATCAGCCGTCTTCTCCCCCGCATCCGTCTCGCGCACGATGCGGTCGTAGACCTCGCCGGTCAGCATCTCGTCATAGCGCAGTGCCACATCCGGATTGGCCTGCTGGAAACCCTCGATCATCGGCCGGGCGAGCGGTTCGTCCAGCGAGGAATAGACGACGAGCACCGGCGCGTCCGCATCGCCGTTGCGGGCCGGGAAGAAGGCCGGCTCGGAAAATGCGGGCAGGGGCGCCGCCAGGAGCGCGAGAAGCATGAGGACAAGACGCATGGCGCGACCTTGCCAAAGCGCGAGGCCGTTCACAAGTGCGCCGCCCGCCGTTAAGTTCGCGGCGGGAGGACGAGAGACGTGCGCATTCTACTGGTCGAGGACAACGAAGCCCTGGCGGACGGCCTGTTCGCCATCCTGAAGGGCACGGGACATGCGGTGGACGTGGTGCGCGACGGCACTTCCGCCGATGCCGCCATCGCGTCGGAAAGCTTCGACCTCGTCATCCTCGACCTGACGCTGCCGGAAATGGACGGCCTCGACGTGCTGCGCGCCATGCGCGCGCGCCGCAGCAAGGCGGCCGTCCTGATCCTGACGGCCCGCGGTGCGCCGGAGGAGCGGGTGCGCGGCCTCGATCTCGGCGCCGACGACTACATGATCAAACCCTTCGACATCTCGGAATTCGAGGCGCGCGTGCGCATGCTGCTGCGCCGGCAGGCGGGGCTGCGCTCGGCGGCCATCGCCTTCGGCGACGTCGTGCTCGACCTCAATTCGCGCAGCTTCTCGGCCGCCGGCGTGCCGCTCGACATTCCCGCCCGCGAAGTCGGCCTGCTCGAAATCCTCTTCATGCGCGCGGGGAAGGTGGTCGCCAAGGAAGCGATCATGCAATCGCTCGCCGCCTTCGACGACGACCTCTCGGCCAATGCCATCGAGCAATATGTCAGCCGGCTCCGCAAGCGGCTGGCGCCGCACGGGCTGACCGTGCGCACCGCCCGCGGCATCGGCTACTATCTCGACAAGGCGCCCGCCGCTTGACGCTCCTTCCCGCCTCCTCGCTGCGCCGCCGCCTGCTTGCCTGGCTGCTCGTCTCGACGGCGGTGATCGGCATCGTCGCCCTCGTCGACACCTACAACGAGGCCGTCAAGACGGCGAACGAGGTCTCCGACCGGGTGCTGGCCGGGTCCGCGCTGGCGATCGCCGAGCGCGTCGTGGTGACGGAGAACGGCACGCTCGAAGTGGACATTCCCTATGTCGCGCTGGAAATGCTGACCTCGGCCGCGCAGGACCGCGTCTTCTACCGCGTCGACGGGCCGCCCGGCCGGTTCATCACCGGCTACCAGACCCTGCCGACCATCGCGGAGACGGCCGGCCGGTCGATCGGCTTTGCCGACGCGACCTTCCGCGGCGAACCGATCCGCATCGCCGTGCTGCAGCGTTCGGCGTCGACCGGCGTCAATTCCGTGCCCTTCGCCGTCACCGTCGCAGAGACGACCATCGCCCGCCGCCAGTTGACCGAAACGATCCTGCTGCGCTCGGCGCTGCGCCTGGCCATGATGATCGCCGGCGCCGCCCTCATCGTCTGGATCGCCGTCACCGTGTCGCTCCGCCCGCTCTACAGGCTCAGCGACGCCATCGCCGAGCGCAGCCCGAACGACCTGCACCCGATCGAGCAGCGCGTGCCGAGCGAGGTGCAGGGGCTCGTCGATACGGTCAATTCCTTCATGGTGCGCCTGCAATCGGCGCTCGATGCGCTTCGGCACTTTTCCGGCAATGCCAGCCACCAGATCCGCACGCCGCTCGCCATCATCCGCACCCAGCTCGCATTGGCCAGCCGTGCCGCCACGTTGGAGGAGGCGCAGGAAGCGGCCCGCAAGGGCGATGCGGCCGTTGCCCATGCCGAGCGCATCCTCGCCCAGCTCCTGCTGATGGCCAAGATCGA
>CAMLOC010000326.1 GCA_946481465.1 uncultured Shinella sp.
CCGCGTCGACGGCCGCATCGCCATCCGCTTCCAGGCCGGCCAGTTCGAGATGACCCGCGACGACGCGGACACCGCCTTCACCGTCATCACCGGCATCGCCCGCGCGCTGGAAGACAGCTAGAGCATTATCCGACGCCGAAGCGATCTCGCTTCGGCTGGAAATGCTCTACAGCTGGATCCAGGCCGTCTTCAGGTCGAGATATTTGTCCAGCGCGTGCAGGGACTTGTCGTGCCCGTTGCCGGACTGGCGCACGCCGCCGAGCGGCACGGTGCCGTCGGCCCCGCCATAGGTGTTGACATGCACGACGCCGGCGCGGATGCCGCGCACCATGCGGTGCGCCCGCGACAGGTCGGCGGTCCAGACGGCGGAGGCGAGACCGTATTTCGTGCCGTTGGCGATGCGCAAGGCCTCTTCCTCACCATCGAAGGGGATGATGGAGAGGATCGGCCCGAACACCTCTTCGCGGGCGAGCGTCATGCCCGGCGTGACGTCGAAGACGGTCGGCTGCATGTAGAAGCCGCCGGTCCCGGCAAGGATACGCTTGCCGCCGGTGCGCAGCCGGGCCCCCTCGGAAAGCGCCTGCCCGGCAAAGCCGAGATTCTTGCCGAGCTGCGCCTCGCTGGAAATGGCCCCCGCCTCGGTGGCCAGAAGCAGCGGATCGCCGACCTTCATCGCGGCCGCGATCTCCGCCACCTTCTGCGAGAACTCCTCCGCGATGGAGCGCTCGACAAGAAGCCGCGAGCCGGCCACGCAGACCTGCCCCGAATTGCGGAAGATGCCGTAGGCGGAAACCTTCGCCGCGCGGTCGAGGTCCGGCGCGTCGGCGAAGACGATATTTGGCGACTTGCCGCCGAGTTCCAGATAGACGCGCTTCAGGTTGGAACGGGCGGAATATTCGAGCAGGCGCCGGCCGACGGGACCCGAGCCGGTGAAGACCAGCACATCGATGTCCGGATGCAGGCCCATCGCCTCGCCCGCAACGCTGCCCCGGCCGGTCACGACGTTCAGCACGCCTTCCGGCAGTCCGGCCTCGGTGCAGAGTTCGGCAAGGCGCAGCAGCGTCAGCGAGGCAACCTCCGACGGCTTCAGCACAACGGAATTGCCGGCGGCGAGCGCCGGCGCGATCTTCCAGGCGCCGATCATCAGCGGGAAATTCCACGGCACGATGGCGCCGACGACGCCGACCGGCTCGCGGTGGACGAGGCCGAGTATGTCGGCCGCCGTCGGCGCGATCTCGCCATAGACCTTGTCGATCGCCTCGCCATAGTAGCGGAACGTACCGGCCGCGCTGCCGGGCTCGGCCTTCAGCGCCATGGAAATCTCGGTGCCGTTGTCGCGCACGCCGAGCACGGCAAGCTCCAGCGCATGCTTCTCGATCAGGTCGGCGATCTTCAGCAGCACCCGCTTGCGCTCCGCCGGCGCCGCCTTCGCCCAGCGGCCCTTTTCGAACGCCGCACGGGCGGCCTTCACCGCCCGGTCGACGTCTTCGGCGCCGGCATCCGCGATGGTCGTCAGCCAGCGCCCGTCTATGGGCGAGACGACATCGAGCACCGCCCCCTCCACCGGGTCCTGCCGGGTGCCGTTTATGAACAGCGCCTGCGGAGCCACGGCAAGGTTGCGGAGCGCTTCGATCTTTTCCTGCATGGTCTTCCCTCGAAAGACGGGTGGCGCCGGGGCGCCACCCCTGTTCTCACACTTCCCGGCGAACGCCGAGCCGGGCGAAGGCGCCGGCATCGCCCGCCTTCAGGCGCAGGGCGCACAGAAGGCCGATGATGGCGGCGATCAGCACGAGGCCAGGCAGGAGCACGGCAAGCGCCCCCTCCGCACCGGCCAGCGCGCCGAAGTTCGTGGCAATATAGAAGACCAGCGCCAGAAGAATGAGGCCCGTCAGCACCGGCAGCACCGTCGTGACCACGCGATTGCCTTGAAGGCCCGGATTGCGGCCGAAGAAGGCGACGATGGAGAAGGCGGTCAAAGCCATCAGCAGGATGACCGCCAGCGTGCCGACATTGGTGAGCCAGGAGAACAGCGCCAGCACCGGATCCTGCCCCGTGAAGGCGAAGAGCGTGACGACGGCGACGGCGATGACCGTCTGGACGAGCGAGCCGGCATGCGGGCTCTGGAACACCGGATGGGTGACGCCGAGCGCCCTCGGCAGCAGACCCTCGCGGCCGGCAACGTAGAGATAGCGCGCGACGCCGTTGTGGAAGGCGACGACGCCGGCAAACAGGCTCGTGACGAAGAGGATGCTCATGGCGGTGGTGATGCCGCCGCCGACATAGCGGTCGGCCAGGCCGAAGAGGAAGGTCGTCGGATCGGCAAGGCCCTGGATTTCCGGCACCAGCTTGTCGACGCCCGCGCCGTTCACCATCAGCCAGGAGGTCAGCATGTAGAAGAGGCCGATGATCAGCACGGAGATGTAGGTGGCGCGCGGCACGGTCTTCTCCGGCTCGCGGGCTTCCTCGCTGTAGATGGTCGTCGCCTCGAAGCCGATGAAGGCGGCAAAGCAGAACAGGATGCCGATGGCCGGGGTTCCCGAGAAGAAGGCAGACGGCGTGAAGGGCGCGGCGGAAAGGCCACTGTCGCCGCCCTTCACAAGGATGGCCGCGTCGATGACCAGCACGACGAGATATTCGAGCACGACCAGCACGGCGAGCACGCGAGCGGAAAGGTCCACCCGACGATAGCCGAGGATTGCGACGAGGGCGATGCCGAGATAGGTCCAGGCCCACCAGGGCAGGTCGAGGCCGTAGCCGGCGAAGAAACCGGCCGTGGCTGCGCCGAACAGGCCGAAGATGCCGATCTGCATGGCATTGTAGGCGAGGATGGCGACGAGCGCCGCAGCGCCACCGGCAAGGCCGCCCAGCCCCTGCGCCGTATAGGCATAGAAGGCGCCGGCATTGCTGATATGGCGGGCCATGGCGACATAGCCGACGGAAAAGAGCAGCAGCACGGTCGTCACGAAGGCGAAGGTCAGCGGAATGCCGGGGCCGTTGCCCAGCATCATCGACAGCGGCACGCCGCCGGCAACCGCCGTCAGCGGCGCGGCCGCGGAAACGACGAGGAATGTGACCGCCCCGATACCGAGGCTGTTCTTGCGCAACTGGTTCGCGCCGCCCGGCGGCACGCTGTGTTCGGTCATGATCCTGCTCCCATCCTGGCCGCTCTCCATATTCGGCGGCGCTGTCCGATGCCGCGCCGGGGGCGACGGCGGTTCCCACGAATTATTTCCTTGAGGTTCATTATTTGAACCGTTATTTTAATTATAGATTTGCAAAAGCCAGTTCCGCCGTCAAGTTATTTCTCATGTTAAGTATCTTGACCAGGAATGCGGACGGGAGTGGCAGATGCGGCAATGGCCCTGGCAACAACGGACACGACACTGCGGAGCGCATGCATGAGCACCATCGGAAAGGCCCTTTCCCTCCTCGACCTGATCTCCGGACTGGACAAGGACATCGGTCTCAGCGACCTGGCGCGGCTTTCGGCCCTCGACAAGGCGACGGCACGGCGCTTCCTGGTGGAATTGGAAAGCCACGGCTTCGTGGAACAGGACGGGGAAACGCGCCGCTATCGGCTCGGCGCGGCGCCCGTCCGGCTGGCGCGCCTGCGCCAGGCGCGTTTCCCCTTCGTCGCCGTGGCCGCCCCCTTCGCCAAGGCGCTGGCGGAAGAGGCCGGCGAGACGGTGCACCTGTCGGAATTTTCCGGCGGGCGGCTCTCAACCATTCATGTGGAGGATTCCGCCCAGGCGCACCGCGTGATCGTCGATCCCGGGGCCGTGCTGCCCTTCCACGCCACCGCCTCGGGGCTCGCCTATCTCGCCTTCCTTCCGCCTGGCGAGATCGACCGCGCGCTGGCGCGGCCGCTGGAGCGCTTTTCCGCCGAGACGATCACGGAGGCCGGAGCGGTGCGCGCGCTCCTGCGCGAAACGGTCGAGCGGGGCTATTCGATCAGCCAGCAGGGGTTCGAGATCGGCGTCATCAGCGCCGCGGCGCCCATCCTCACGCCCGCGGGGCGGCCGATGGGCGCGCTGGCGGTGGCCGCACCGACCGCGCGCGCCGACACGGCCCGCATGCACGAGATCGGCCGGAAGATCGCCGCCGCCGCCCGCGGCATCGCGGAAAAATACTACGGCAACAGGACCTGACGCGCGGGGAGCATCCCTATCGCCGCCCGCGCGGCCGCGTCGCCAGTACGTTGCGGATCGCGAAGCTCGAATGGATGCGCGAAACGCCCGGCATGGCCGAGAGAATCTCCTTGTGGATGCGCTCGAACTCGCCGGCATTGGCCACCTCGACGCGCAGCAGGTAATCCGAGCCGCCCGTCATGAGGAAACATTCGCGGATCTCGGGATGCTTGCGCACCGCCGCCTCGAAGCGGTCGAGATGGTCCTCCGTCTGCCGCTCCAGCGTGATGTTGATGATGACGGCGATCGTCGCCTCGACATTCGACGTATCCACCAGCGCCGTATAGCCGCGAATGACGCCTGCCTTCTCCATCAGCTTGATCCGGCGAAGGCAGGCGGACGGGGAGAGGCCCACTTCGGCGGCAAGGGCGGCATTGCTCATGCGCGCGTCGAGCCGCAGGAGCCGGAGGATGTTGCGGTCGATCGCGTCGAGGGCGGCCATGGCAGATCATTCCAAATCGTCGTCGTTTCCTTCAAAAATCATGCTTTGGCGCAACAATCAATCGCTGTTTCCTCGGCAATTTCACGATCCTTTCACTAGGCTTCGCACGATCGGGGGGCTTGGCATGGACGGCGCGATACGACAGGACGAGACCGGCGGGACGCAAGCGGCGGAGGGTGCATCGGGCTATCTCGACATCGACCTTGGCGCGCTCGCCCGCAATTATGAAAAACTCGCCGCCGAGGTCGCGCCCGCGCGCGCCGCGGCCGTCGTCAAGGCCGACGCCTACGGGCTCGGCGCCGACCGGGTGGCCGAAAAGCTTTATGCCCATGGCTGCCGCCATTTCTTCGTCGCCCAGTTCGTCGAGGCGCTTCGCCTGCGCCCGCGCCTGGCGGCCGATGCCGCGGTCTTCGTGCTGAACGGCCTGCAGCCAGGCAACGAAAGCGCCTGTGCCCA
>CAMLOC010000327.1 GCA_946481465.1 uncultured Shinella sp.
GAGGGCGAGCGGCGCATGCTGCTGGAAGCGGGCGCCGGCATCCTCGGCATCGTCTTCCTCATCAAGGCCGGCATGTGGCCGCTGAACTTCTGGCTACCGGGCGCCTACAGCGCGGCGACCGCGCCGGTCGCCGGCATCTTCGCCATCATGAGCAAGGTCGGCATCTACGTCATCCTGCGCCTGTCGCTGCTCGTCTTCGGGCAGGGGGATTCGGCCGGCCTCGGCCTCAACGTGCTGCTCTACGGCGGCATGGCGACCATCGCCTTCGGCACGATCGGGGTTCTCGCCTCGCAGGCGCTCGGAAGGCTCGCCAGCTATTCCGTGCTCGTCTCCTCCGGCACGCTGCTCGCGGTCCTCGGCCTCAACAACGGCACGGTGACCTCGGGCGCGCTGTTCTACATGGTCAGTTCCACGCTGACGATCGCCGCTTTCTTCATGCTGATCGAACTCGTCGAACGCGGGCAGGATGCCGGCGCCTCGGTGCTTGCCGTGACCATGGAGGCCTATGGCGATGCGGACGAGGAGGACGAGGAGGTCGAGGTCGGCGTCACCATGCCCGGCACGATCGCCGTGCTCGGCATCTGCTTTGCCGCCTGCGGCATCCTGCTTTCCGGCCTGCCACCGCTCTCCGGCTTCGTGGCGAAGTTCGCCATGCTGTCGGGCATGATCGGCACGAGCGCCGACGCCACGGGGCCGGTCGCGGCCTCCGTCTGGTGGATCGTCGGCCTGCTCATCCTGTCGGGGCTTGCGGCGCTGATCTCGATGACGCGCGCCGGCATCCGCACCTTCTGGGCCTCGATGGAGGGCACCGTGCCGCGGGTTCTCGTCATGGAGATGGCGCCGGTCATGCTCTTGATCGCGCTGACGCTGGCGCTCACCGTCAAGGCCGGGCCGGCGATGGGCTACATGGAGGAGACCATCCGCAGCCTGCAGCAGCCGGCCACCTATATCGACGCCGTGATCAACGCGCGCCGTGCCGGCGTCGCCGAGCCGAGCGGGCCGGACGGCGGGGGAGGGATCTGACATGCTGCCCTATCCGCTGCTCAGCGCCTCGCTCGTCCTCATGTGGCTGGCCCTCAACGGCTTCACGCTCGGCCACCTCATCCTCGGCTGCATCGTCTCGGTCTTCGCCTCCTGGGGCATGGCCGCGCTTCGGCCGGTGAAGCCGCGCCTGCCGAAATGGTATCTGCTGCCGAAACTCGTCGGCATCGTGCTGTACGATATCCTGCGCTCGAACATCGCCGTCGCCTCGATCCTCGTCACCGGCGGCCGGCGCCGGCACAAGGCCGGCTTCATCACCGTGCCGCTGGCGCTGGAGAACCCCACGGCGCTCGCCGTGCTCGCCGTCGTCATCACCAGCACGCCGGGCACGGCCTGGCTGGAATACAATTCGCTCAGCAAGACGGTGCTGATCCATGTCCTCGACCTCGTCGACGAGGCGGAATGGCAGGACCTGATCAAGACCCGCTACGAGGCGCTGCTGATGGAGATCTTCGAATGAGCCATACGATCCTCGCCTGGTCCATCATCGTCGCGCAGGTGTTCCTCGCCGTCGCCATGGCGCTCGCGGCTTTCCGCATGTTCCGCGGCCCCCGCGCGCAGGATCGCGTCCTGGCGCTCGACACGCTGTACGTGAACTCCATGCTGCTCCTGATGGTCTTCGGCATCCGCACCGGCCAGGTCGTCTATTTCGAGGCGTCGCTGGTCATCGGCATGCTCGGCTTCGTCGCCACCGTCGCGCTCGCCAAGTTCCTCATGCGCGGGGAGGTGATCGAATGAGCGCGATCGAGCATGCGGGCGACCTGCCGGCCTGGGCGGCGCTCGTCGTCTCCTTCTTCCTCGTCGTCGGCGCCGGCCTGACGCTGATCGGCACGATCGGCTTTGTCCGCCTGCCGACCTTCTACGAGCGCATCCACGCCCCGACGCTCGGCACGAGCTGGGGCACCGGCGGCATCGTCATGGCCTCGATGATCTTCTTCACCGTGCTCGCCACCCGCCCCGTCGTGCACGAGATCCTGATCGGCATCTTCGTGACCGTGACGACCCCCGTCACGCTGATGCTGCTGGCGCGCGCGACGCTGCACCGCGACCGGGCGGAGGGCAATCCGGACGTACCGGCGGAAGCGCCGATCGTGGAGGATACCGCCGAGGGCCGGCCCGCCGCCGGCGAATAGCCACCGATACCAGCGACATTCCGCAACGGGCCGATCCTGCGATCGGCCCGTTTTTCATTGGCGATCACCCTGTTCACGGATGATCGGCGCTTGACAGACGCAGCGCGCCGCATAATGCTAAGATGTCAGACCAATTTGAGAAGCTGACGCAGAACAGGGGAATTGGCATTATGCCGGGCGAGCGGAACGACAGGCCGCAGATCGCGCCGCTGCCGCCCATCGACCGGGCGCGGCAGGTGACGGAGGCGCTGGCCTCCTATATCGACCGCGCCAACCTTGCGGCCGGCGAGCGGCTGCCCGCCGAACGCGAGCTGATGGCGGCGCTGGCCGTCGGCCGATCGACGATCCGCGAGGCGATCCGCCATTTCCAGGCGCTCGGCGTCATCGAAAGCCGCAAGGGCAGCGGCACCTATCTCCTGAAGCCGGTGACGAGCGCGACGGTGCACATGCCGCTCTCCTTCGATGCGGTGCACCTGCGCGACGTGCTGCTGCAGACGCTGGAGGTTCGCCGGGGCATCGAATGCGAGGCCGGCATGGTGGCCGCGCGGCGGCGCACGCAAGAGGATATCGCGACGATCGAGGCGAAGCTCGACGAGATGGAGCGGGTGCAGCTCTCCAAGGGCACGTCCGGGCCGGAAGACCTCGCCTTTCACCTCGCCATTTACGACGCCACGCACAATCCGCTGTTCAAGCAGCTTCTGGAACAGATGCGCGGCGCTTTCGAGCGCTTCTGGGAAAAGCCCTTCAACCGGCCGGACTTCGCTCGCCGTTCCTTCCCGTTCCACCGCACGCTCTTCGACGCCATCGCCGCCCGGGATCCCGAGGCGGCGCGGGCGGAAACATTAAAAATCCTCGCCGTCGTCGAGGAAGACATCAAGGACATGTCCCGATGATCAACGGAGCCGATCCGTTCGACTTTGCCGCCCTCACCGTCGCCCATGACGAGGCGAACGCCTTCGACGCGGTGGTGCCGCCCATCGTGCAGACCTCGCTCTTCACCTTCGGCAGCTATGACGAGATGGTCGCCGCCTATCGCGGCGAGATCGTGCGGCCGATCTATACACGCGGTCTCAACCCGACGGTGCGCGCCTTCGAGGAGATGCTGGCGAAGCTGGAAGGCGGCGAGGATGCGCTGGGCTTTGCCAGCGGCATGGCGGCGATTTCCTCCACCGTGCTCTCCTTCGTCGAGCCGGGCGACCGCATCGTCGCCGTGCGCCATTGCTATCCGGACGCCTTCCGCCTGTTCGGCACGCACCTGAAGCGCATGAAGATCGAGGTGACCTATGTCGATGGCCGCGACGAGGAGGCGGTGGCGAAAGCCCTGCCGGGCGCCAGGCTGCTCTATCTCGAAAGCCCGACGAGCTGGGTGATGGAGGCGCACGACGTCGGCGCGCTCGCGGCCCTCGCCAGGAAGCACGGCGTCGTCAGCGTCATCGACAACAGCTGGGCGAGCCCCGTCTTCCAGCGGCCGCTGACGCTCGGCGTCGACCTCGTGCTGCATTCGGCCTCGAAATATCTCGGCGGCCACAGCGATGTCGTCGCGGGCATCGTCGCCGGGTCGAAGGAGCTGATCGGGCGCATCCGCTCGGAGGCCTATCCCTATCTCGGCGGTAAGCTCTCGCCCTTCGACGCCTGGCTGCTGGTGCGGGGGCTGCGCACCCTGCCGATCCGCATGAAGGCGCACGAAGCCTCGGCGCTCGAGATCGCGCGGCGCCTGCAGGCGCTCGACATCGTCGACAAGGTATTCCATCCGGCGCTTGCCAACCGCCTGCCGCCGGGGCTGACCGGCACGTCGGGCCTGTTCTCCTTCACCTTCCGCGAGGGCATCGACATCCGCGCCTTCGCCGACCGCCTGAAGCTCTTCAAGCTCGGCGTCTCCTGGGGCGGGCATGAGAGCCTGATCGTGCCGGGCGAGGTGGTTCTTCAGCAGAAAGCCGAACCGAATTCCGCGCATGCCTTCGGCATCGATGCGCGGTCCGTGCGTCTCCATGTCGGCCTGGAGGGAACCGAGGCCCTGTGGAGTGACCTGGACGCGGCAATAGCGGCCGCGACCGAAACCTGACGTCCAACTTCCAAGGAAAACCAGAAAAGAGGGAACGACCATGAAGAGACTTTTGACGGCGGCGTTCATCACCGCCCTGATGGCGTCGAGCGCATTGGCCGACACGACGCTCAAACTCGTCGAGGTGATCACCAGCCCCGAGCGCACCGAGACGCTGAAATCCATCGTCGGCAAGTTCGAGGCGGCGAACCCCGGCACCAAGGTCGAGATCATCTCGCTGCCCTGGGGCGAGGCCTTCCAGAAATTCGCCACCATGGTCTCGGCCGGCGAAGTGCCGGACGTCATGGAAATGCCCGACACCTGGCTGTCGCTCTATGCCAACAACGGCATGCTGGAGAGCCTGGAGCCCTATCTCGCGAAGTGGGAGCATACCGCCGGCCTGACGCCGCGCGCGCTGGAACTCGGCCGCGATATCAACGACACGGCCTACATGCTGCCCTACGGCTTCTATCTGCGCGCCATGTTCTACAACAAGAAGCTGCTCGCGGAAGCCGGCGTCTCCGAGCCGCCGAAGACGCTGGACGAGTTCGCCGAAGCCTCCAAGAAGGTCTCGGCGCTGCCCGGCAAATACGGCTATTGCCTGCGCGGCGGCCCGGGCGGCCTCAACGGTTGGGTGATGTTCGGCGCCACCATGGCCGGCGACAACACGTTCTTCAAGGAGGACGGCACCTCCACCTTCGACAGCGAGGGCTGGGTCAAGGGCCTTACCTTCGTGATCGACCTCTACAAGAACGGCTATGCCCCGAAGGACAGCGTCAACTGGGGCTTTAACGAGATCGTCGCGGGCTTCTACTCCGGCACCTGCGCCTTCCTCGACCAGGACCCGGACGCGCTCATCGCCATTGCCG
>CAMLOC010000328.1 GCA_946481465.1 uncultured Shinella sp.
CCTTCAAAGGCTCCAGGGGTACTGACCGGACAGGGCTTCGCCCAAAACCGGTGGCAACGAATCCCCCACCGAAATACCAAATGCTAGGCCGTCACACATCAACATAGCATTAACGGCCAATATTACCGGCTTTGCGGTGCGGATAAAGCCCCGTGACCCTTACAAATATGTCACAATAGCTTCATCCGCGGCAAAACCATGGCGTCACGCGCCCTCGACGCCCTCGATCGCCTCGCGGCTGGTGATGACGCGGTCGACCAGGCCCCAGTCCTTCGCCTCGTCGGCGCTCATGAAATGGTCGCGGTCGAGCGTCTGCTCCACTTCCTCGTAGGTGCGGCCGCAATGCTTGACATAGACCTCGTTCAGCTTGCGCTTCATCTTGAGGATGTCCTTGGCGTGGCGCTCGATATCGGAGGCCTGCCCCTGGAAGCCGCCGGAGGGCTGGTGCACCATGATGCGGGCGTTCGGCGTGGCAAAACGCATGTCCTTGTGGCCGGCGGCCAGAAGCAGCGAGCCCATCGAGGCGGCCTGGCCGATGCACAGCGTCGAGACGGCCGGCTTGATGAACTGCATCGTGTCGTAGATCGCCATGCCGGAGGTGACGACGCCGCCCGGCGAATTGATGTAGAGCGCGATCTCCTTCTTCGGGTTCTCGGCCTCGAGGAAGAGAAGCTGCGCGCAGACGAGCGTGGCGATGTGATCTTCCACCGGACCGGTCAGGAAGATGATGCGCTCCTTCAGGAGGCGCGAATAGATGTCGTAGGAACGCTCGCCGCGGTTGGTCTGCTCGACGACCATCGGCACCAGAGCCATGGCGGTATCTACGGGATTTCTCATGTCAATCCTTCATCGGTGTGGCCCTGAAACCCTTCGCAAACGTTGGGAATCAGCAAGTTTCGTCCTCCCTACATAGAGTGTGAGGGTAGCGGACTTCAAGACAGGCACGCGTTTTGCGATGCTCTATGCGAGAATGCGGTTAACTCACGCAACGGACGGCGGCGATTTCCACAACCGGAGCGCCGGCACGGTGAAGAAAGGATGAATCCCGATCGACACCTTGCCTCCTCCGGGCGATCGGCTGCACTATATCCCTCCCCAGCGGAGGCAGCCATGATGAAACGATCCCTCGTCGCCCTCGGGCTTCTTTTCCTCGCATCGGCCGCGGCATCCGCCCAGCAGGCCTCCGACGCCGTCGCGCCCGAGCGGGCGACCGGCCTCGCGGCCGCGAAGGTCGCCACCGCGAAGACCCATATGGTGGCGGCCGCCCATCCGCTTGCGGCCGAGGCCGGCGAGAAGGTGCTTGCGGACGGCGGCAGCGCGATCGACGCCATGATCGCCGTCCAGACCGTTCTCGGCCTCGTCGAGCCGCAATCCTCCGGCCTCGGCGGTGGCGCCTTCCTCGTCTACTACGACGCCGGCGCCGGGCGCCTCACCACGCTCGACGGCCGCGAGACGGCGCCGATGGAGGCGACGCCAAAACTCTTCCTCGACGACAAGGGCGCGCCGATGCAGTTCTTCGACGCCGTCGTCGGCGGGCGTTCCGTCGGCACGCCCGGCACCGTCATGCTGATGCAGGAAGCGCATAACCGCTGGGGCGCAAAACCCTGGAAGGAGCTCTTCGCCCCCGCCGAAAAGCTCGCCCGCGACGGCTTTGCCGTCTCGCCGCGCCTTGCCGGCCTGATATCCGCCGAGGGGGACCGGCTGAAAACCTTCGAGGCGACGACCGCCTATTTCTTCGGCGCGGACGGCGCGCCGCTGAAGGCCGGCACCGTCCTCAGGAACCCGGCCTATGCCGAGACGCTGTCCGCCATCGCCGCGGGCGGCGCGCCGGCCTTTTATACCGGCACGATCGCCCAGGGCATCGTCGATACGGTGCGCAGCTCCAGCAAGAACGCCGGCGTGCTCTCGCTCGCCGACCTTCAGAACTACCAGGTGAAGGAGCGCCGCCCGGTCTGCGTCGCCTATCGCGCCCTCGACGTCTGCGGCATGGGGCCGCCCTCCTCCGGCGCGGTGGCCGTCGGCCAGATGCTCGGCATGCTGGAGAATTTCGACCTCAAGGCGCTCGGCAGGGACAATCCGGAAAGCTGGCGGCTGATCGGCGACGCCCAGCGCCTCGCCTTCGCCGACCGCGAACGCTACCTCGCCGACACGGATTTCGTGCCCGCCCCGATCAAGGGGCTTCTGGAAAAAGCCTATCTCGGCGAGCGGGCCAGACTGCTCGACGGCGACAAGGCGCTTGCCCAAGACGCCGCGACGGCGGGCCAGCCGGAATGGGACCACGCCCTCAATTTCGGCCGCGATGCCGCGCTCGAACTGCCCTCCACCAGCCATTTCGTCATCGTCGACAAGGCAGGCAATGTCGTCTCCATGACGACCACGATCGAGAACGGCTTCGGTTCGCGGCTGATGACCGGCGGCTTCCTGCTCAACAACGAACTCACCGACTTCTCCTTCAAGACCCACGATGCGGGCCTGCCCGTCGCCAACCGCGTGGAGCCCGGAAAACGCCCCCGCTCCTCCATGTCGCCGACCATCGTGATGAAGGACGGCAAGCCCGTGCTGGCCATCGGCTCGCCCGGCGGCAGCCAGATCATCGGCTATGTGGCACAAGCGCTGATCGCCCATATCGACTGGGGCATGGATGTCGGCGAGATCGTCGCCATGCCGCACCTCATCAACCGCTTCGGCCCCTACGACCTCGAAGCCGGCACCGATGCCGAAAAGCTCGCCGAGCCGCTGAAGGCGCTTGGCTACGAGGTGAAACTGAGCGAGATGAACTCCGGCCTGCACGCCATCGCCATTACCGCCGACGGCCTTGCGGGCGCCGCCGACCCGCGGCGGGAGGGGATTGCGGTCGGGAAATAATGCGGCTGTTGAACAAGGAACGCCGCGCTTTCATGGCGCGGCGAAATCCGCTACCCATCCCTCATGACGACGACACATCTCCCCTTCCTCTCCATCGATCCCGCCAGCCGCCGTGTCTCGCTCGACGGCCGCAACCCCGATTTCTACCGCGATCCGAACCCGGTCTACGCGGCGCTGCATGCGCACTGTCCCACCTTCTGGTGGGAAGAGCAGAAGATGTGGTATTTCACCGGCTACGACCATGTGAACGGCCTCCTGCGCGACCGCCGCTTCGGCCGGCAGATCCTGCATGTGGCGACGCGCGAGGAGCTGGGCCTGCCGGAACCGCAGGCGCATCTTGCCCATTTCGATGCGGCGGAGGCCTGGTCGCTGCTGGAGCTGGAGCCGCCGGAGCACACGCGGCTGCGCACCCTCGTCAACCGCGCCTTCGTCTCGCGCATGATCGAGAAGCTGACGCCGGAGATTTCCGCGCTCTGCCACGAGGCGATCGACCGGTTCGAGCAGGACGGCAGGGTCGAGCTGCTCGCCGCCTTCGCCGATATCCTGCCCGTGACGATGATCGCCCGCATGATCGGCATTCCCGACGAAATGGGGCCGCAACTCCTGAAATGGTCGCATGCCTATGTGCGCATGTACATGTTCGGCCGCACCCGCGAGGACGAGCTTGCGGCCGACAGGGCGGCCGAGGAATTCTCCGCCTATGTCCGCAGCGTCATCGCCGAGCGCCGGGCCGAGCCGCGCGACGACCTGCTCTCGCACATGGTGCATACCGAGCATCGCGGCCAGCTTTTGACCGAGGACGAACTGGTCTCCACCACCATCGTGCTGCTCAATGCCGGCCACGAGGCAACGGTGCACCAGATCGGCAATGCCGTGCGCACCATCCTGGAGAACGGCGCGGACCCGGCCGTGCTCTTTGCCGATGCGAAGACGACGGAACGCACGGTCGAGGAGTGCCTGCGCATCTCCGCGCCGGTGCATATCTTCCAGCGCTATGCGCTCGAGGACGTGGCGCTCGACGGCATCCAGTTCCGCCGCGGCGACAAGGTGGCGATGATCCTTGCCGCGGCCAATCTCGACCCCGGCAAGTTTTCCGATCCCCTCGCCTTCAAGCCGGAGCGCGAGGAGGGCGCGAACCTCTCTTTCGGCGCCGGCATCCACTTCTGCATCGGCGCGCCGCTCGCAAGGCTGGAGCTCAACATCGCCCTGCCGATCCTCTTCCAGCGCCTGCCGGGGCTGAAGATCGCGAAAGCACCCGTGGTGAAGGACGTCTATCACTTCCACGGGCTGGAGGCGCTGGAACTGGAATGGTGATTACAGCCGGATGACGTAGTCCTTGCGAGTCGTTTCAACGACTTCCCAGGTTCCCTTGAAGCCGGGCCTGAGGATAAGGCGGTCGCCGGCCGCAAGGTCGAAAACCGTGCCGTCGTCGGAGGTCACGATGGAGCGGCCTTCGAGGATGTGGAAATACTCCCACTCATCGTACTGGATGCGCCATTTTCCCGGCGTCGATTGCCAGATGCCGGCATAGAGGCCGCCGTCGGCCTCCTCAATGTTCCAGGTGGTGAAGACCGGATCGCCCGAAATCAGCCGGTCGGCGGCCGGGCGGCCCGTCTCGGGCTCGATGCCGGAGACGTCGAAAGGTTGCGCGTTGCTCATGGGTCAATCCGCCTTGGGCCGCCTGCTGAAATGGCCCGCCTGCTGAAAGGGACGGGCGGCCCGAAGGCCGCCCGCTAAGGTTCACGCCTTGGCCAGCGCCTGTTCGATATCCGCGATGATGTCGGCGACGTCCTCGATGCCGATCGACAGGCGCACCACATCCGGGCCGGCGCCGGCGGCCACCTGCTGCTCCTCGCTGAGCTGGCGATGGGTGGTGGAGGCCGGGTGGATGACGAGGGAGCGCGTGTCGCCGATATTGGCGAGGTGCGAGAGCATTTCCAGCCCCTCGACGAAGCGCTTGCCCGCATCGTAGCCGCCCTTGAGGCCGAAGGTGAAGACGGCCCCCGCGCCCTTCGGCGAATAGCGCTGCTGAGTGGCGTGGTTCGGATCGTCCTCGAGGCCGGCGTAATTGACCCAGGAAATCTTGTCGTGGCCCTTCAGCCATTTGGCCACGGTGAGCGCGTTGTCGCAATGGCGCTGCATGCGCAGCGGCAGGGTCTCGATGCCGGTCAGGATCTGGAACGCGTTGAACGGCGAGATGGCCGG
>CAMLOC010000329.1 GCA_946481465.1 uncultured Shinella sp.
GAAAACAAAGAAATCCAGAGTCTGTCAGATTCAGAATGAACCTGACAGACTCTGGGACCTGTTCCATCCGAAACAGCGCCGCCCGGTCCCACATGCGACAGTCACCCTACTGGATGAAATGGTTCGTCCATCGACTGGTAGAGAGGAGACTGAAATGCGCAAGTTCATCATGTCCGCCGTTGTCGCGACCATCGCAGCGGTATCCTTCGCCGCCCCCTCGCAGGCTGGCGGCTTCTATTTCGGCTTTGGCGGCGGCCATGGCTGGGGCGGCCATCACCACGGCTATGTCAGCCACTACTACGGCCATCACCGCCATTGCTTCTGGAAGAAGATCAAGCGCTACAACAAGTGGGGACACGTCGTCTACAAGCGCGTGAAGGTCTGCCGTTAAGCCTCGGCGCCGGCGCGATTTTTCCCCGCAAACCATCCCTCCCCCGGCCGCTTCGCGGCCGGGGTTTCGCCATTTAGAAAACATGCATCGTTCGCAACCTATTCCTTTTGAAGGAAAATCGTGCTTATATTGAATGAACGTTCAGCAAAATAATGGGGAGCGACATGAACGAGATGATCCGCGATATCAGTGTTCCGAACGACTGGGACAGGAGCGGACTTCCCGGCTGGTGTTATCACAGCCCCGCCCTTCTGGAGCTGGAGAAGCAGCATGTCTTCCGCGAGCACTGGCAGATCGCCTGCCATGTCTCCGACATTCCCGAGCCCGGCAACTACCTCGCCATGGACGTCGTCGGCGAGCGCGCGCTGATCCTGCGCGGGCAGGACGGCGCGGTGCGGGCCTTCCACAACATCTGCCGCCATCGCGGCTCGCGCCTCGTCGCCGACGAGAAGGGCAGCTGCCGCAACGCGCTGGTCTGTCCCTTCCACGGCTGGGTCTATAATCTCGACGGCACGCTGCGCGGCGCCGCCCGCCCGAAAAGCTTCCCGCCGCTCGACAAGAACGAATTCGCGCTGAAGGCGCTGGAATGCGAGGTCTGGCAGGGTTTCGTCTTCATCCGCTTTGCGCCCGGCCCGCAGCCGTCCGTCGCCGACCTGATGAAACCCTTCGAGGAGGAGCTGGCGCACTACCAGGCGGAAGAAATGGTGCCGACCGGCGATATCTGGACCCAGGAGACGCCGGTCAACTGGAAGTCCGTGCGCGATGTCGACAACGAGGGCTATCACGTCGCCATGGCTCACCCCGCTTTGCAGGACCTCTACGGCTCGACCTACTATGACGAGCCCTTCGTCGACGGCCTCTGCCGCTCCTTCGCCACCTACAACCCGCATGCCGGCCGGCGCTGGAGCGTGCGCAACTATGTGAAGATCTCGCCGGAGAACCGGGCTCTGCCCGAACGGCTGCGCAAGGCCTGGATCTATTTCGGCCTGTTCCCCAACGCCGTCATCGCCGTCACGCCGGAAACCGTGCAGTTCTACCAGGAATTCCCGCTCGGCGTCGGCCGGACGCTGCTGCGCGGCGGCATCTATCGCTACCGGCAGGAGGAGCGCGCCCATCGCCTCGCCCGCTACCTCGCCTTGCGCATCGACCGCGACACCCAGGCCGAGGACGTCCAGCTCACCGTCTGGTCGAACGAGGCGATGACCTCCAACGCCTTTGCCGGCTTCTACCTCTCCGACCTCGAATACGGCGTGCGCACCCATCACGATCACCTGCGCAAGGTGCTGCCGGTGGTGACGTTGAAGGAGGCGCCGGAGGAGAAGGATATGGCGGAGGCCAATGCCGAGCTGCGGCTAGGCTAGGCTTCTCCGATAGGCCGTGGGTGCCGCGTGGGTCCTCGGGTCAAGCCCGAGGATGACGATAGGAGAGAAGCACGGCGGGCAAAAGCAACATGGCCGCATGCCGCACCGCTTGACAGGTGGGAGCCTCCTCCTCCCCACCGTCATCCTCGGGCTTGCCCCGAGGATCCACATCACACGGCAGGCCCAACGCGAAGAGCCTCAGCCCTTCCAGAGCCCTTCGCGCACCAGGTCGTCCATCGTCAGCTCGATGCCGCGACGCAGGATCGCCGCCATGTCGTCGATCTGGGCCGTGGTGATGGTGAGCGGCGGCGACATCACGCACATGTTGATGAGCGGGCGCACCAGGAGGCCGAGTTCCTGGCAATGCCGGTCGATGCGCTTGCCGACCTCCAGGTCGAGCGTCAGCGGGTTCTTGCTGACGCGGTCGGCGACGCATTCCACGCAGGCCATCAGCCCGAGGCCGCGCACCTCGCCGACCAGCGGCAGTTCCTCCAGCGCTTTCAGGCTCGCCTGGAAATGATCCGTGACGGCGCGCGCATGATCGAGCAGCCCGTCCTCCAGGATATCGAGGTTCTTCAGCGCCACCGCGCAGCCGACCGGATGGCTGGAATAGGTGAGGCCGTGCGCGAACATCGCCTCCGAATGGTTCGAGCGGCGCAGTTCCTCGAAAAGGCGCCCGGCGATCATCACCCCGCCGAGCGGGAAATAGCCCGACGTCACGCCCTTGGCGAAGGTGATCATGTCCGGATCGATGCCGAAGACCTCCTGCGAGGCGAAGACATGGCCAAGGCGGCCGAAGGCGGTCACCACCTCGTCGGCGATGAAGAGGATGTCGTTGGCGCGGCAGAGGTCGCGCATGCGCTTGAGGTAACCGGCGGGCGGCACGATGACCCCGCCCGACGCCATGACCGGCTCGGCGATGAAGGCGCCGATCCGCTCCGCCCCCCTCTCCTCGATGACCGCGCGGAACTCCTCCACGAGGAAATCGCAGAAGGCCTCGACGCTCATGCCCTCCGGCCGGCGGAACGGATCGGGGCAGGAGAGCTTGACGACGAGATCGCCGGCGCTGTCCATCCAGTCATGGTCGCGCGGCCGGCCGTTGAGCGAGGCGGAGAGATAGGTCGAGCCGTGATAGCCGCCCTGGCGCGAGACGATCAGCTTCTTCTCCGGCCGACCCTTCACATTGTTGGCGAACTGCATGAAGCGCAGCGCCGTCTCGACGGCCGAAGAGCCGCCGGTCGTGTAGAAGACATGGTCGATCCCGTCGGGCGCATGCCCGGCAAGGCGGGCGGAGAGCACGGCGGAGGGCGCGTTGGTCGTGTACCAGGGCGAATTGTAGGAGAGCTCCATCGCCTGCGCGGCCATGACCTCGGCCAGTTGTCTGTTGCGGTGCCCCGCATTGACGCACCACATGCCGGCAGGCCCGTCGATCAGGCGGCGGCCGGCGGCGTCGGTGACATAGATGCCCTCGCCCGCCTCGATGCGCCCGCGCGCCTCCGCGCCGATGGACCCGGAAACCGGCCAGGGCTGCACGAGATGGCGCTCGGCCAGCCGGGTGACCTCGTCACCGGCCGCCGCGTCGGCACGCAAGTCCTCGTTCGCCGTCTTCGGTATTGCCGCCATGTCCCTCTCCATCGATCATTCATCAGAAATAATTTCGAACAACGATATGAAATATTTCGTTTTTCCATATCATATTGAATGTTCGTTCAATCAATATTGCAGAAATGGGGCTTGATTTCAACGAGGATTTCGGCGCATGCTGTCAATCAGGGAACAGGAGGGCGCCCGAAACGGAGCGCCCCAAGCCGAAAAGGCGCAGCGCATGGGAACCGGAAATCTCACGCTCTATGAAAGTTGTCGTCGCGGGAGCTTCGGCCGATGACGGCGGCGGCGTTCGGCGCAGTTGCCGACACGCCCTCCCCCGGGAGGCGCAAGGCCTGGATGCGCAGCGAGGAGGCCCGCGGCCTCGCCCTGATATCACCGACCTTCCTCTATGCGCTGGCGCTGCTCTTCCTCCCGGTCCTCATCGTCATCGCCTACAGTTTCTGGACCCAGAACTATCTCGACATCGACCGCACCTTCACGCTGGAAAACTACCGGCAGGCCCTCACCGAGCCGATCTACCGCGACCTGTTCATCCGCTCGCTGTGGATATCCCTGACGGTCAGCATCGTCACCGTCGTCTTCTCCTATCCGATCGCCTGGTTCATCTCCTTCCACGGCGGGGTGCACAAGAACCTCTGGCTCTTCCTCGTCACCGTGCCCTGCTGGACGAGCTACCTCCTGCGCGTCATGTCCTGGAAGGTCATCCTCGGCTATGGCGGCGTCATGAACACCGGCCTCATCTCGATAGGCCTCATCGACAAGCCGATGACCTCGCTGCTCTACAATTCCAACGCCGTGGTGCTCACGCTGGTGCATAGCTGGGCCGCCTTCGCCATCCTGCCCATCTACGTCTCGCTGCAGAAGATCGACCGCACGCTGATCGAGGCGGCGCGCGACCTCGGCGACAGCCGCCTCAAGGCCTTCCTGCGCATCACCCTGCCGCTCTCGCTGCCGGGCATCATCTCCGCCTTCCTGATCGTGATGATCCCGACCGTCGGCGACTATGTGACGCCGCGCCTCGTCGGCGGCAAGGACGGCGTGATGATCGCGACCGCCATCCAGGCGCAGTTCGGCAAGGCCGCCAACTGGCCGCTCGGCGCGGCCCTTTCCGTCACCACCATGGTGCTCGCCTCGCTGGCCGCCGCCGCCGTCGTGCTCGCGCTGAAATCCGCCGTCAGGAGGATCCGATGAGCCTTTTTACGCAGCGGCTGCGCGTCCTGCCCTTCCTGCCGGCCTATGTCGCGCTCTATTTCCTCTTCCTCTACCTGCCGATCCTGCTTTTGCCGGTCTTCTCCTTCAACAACGCGGCGACGACCACCTTCCCGCTCGCCGGCTTCACCACCAAGTGGTACGCCTCGCTCGCCGGCAATTCGGTCATGCTGCAGGCGGCCTGGAACAGCCTCGTCGTCGGCGTCTCCGTCTCGCTGCTCTCCACCGTGCTCGGCATCTGCGCCGCCCGCGCCATCACGCGCTACCGCTTTCGCGGCCAGAAGGCGGCGGCCGGTCTCATCATGGCGCCGCTCTTCCTGCCGGAGATCATCGTCGCGGTCTCGCTTCTGATGATCGTGCTGGCGATGGGCGTCGAACTGTCGCTGGTGACCGTCATTCTCGGCCAGACGGTGTTCTGCGTGCCCTATGCCATGTCCGTGCTGGTTTCCGGCTTCGAGGGCTTCGACCGCAGCCTGGAAGAA
>CAMLOC010000330.1 GCA_946481465.1 uncultured Shinella sp.
TCAAAAATCGATCGCCCGGCCCTTGATCTCCCAGTCACCGAACCGCGCGGGGTCCTCGCCGCCGCGGCCGCCGATCTCCTCGGCGCGTTCGACCGGCTGGGCGGCCTTGCGGCGCTCCTCGGCTTCCTGCAGGGCGCGTTGCGCCGCCGGCGAAAGCACCTTGCGGCCGTCGGAATGATTGTCGTTGTCGCTGTTCATGAAAATCGGCATCCTTCCGGCATATTGAAGAAGTGCTGGTGGTTCACCATCATATAGGAGCGGATCGGCGCTGTGGAAAGCGTTGATTCACGTGAAACATTCCCTTGACAGCGGGGAATGGCAACCCGGCAGAAACCTGACAGGAGCCGAAAACGCATGAACATCGTTCGCACAGCCATGCTTCTCGCCGCCATGACGGCGCTTTTCATGGGCGTGGGCCTGCTGATCGGCGGCAAGGGCGGCATGATGATCGCGCTTCTCGTCGCGATCGCCATGAACTTCTTCTCCTACTGGAATTCCGACCGCATGGTGCTGTCCATGTACGGCGCCAAGGAGGTCGACGAGCGCTCGGCGCCGGAATATTACGGCATCGTGCGTGACCTCGCGGCCCGCGCCGGCCTGCCCATGCCGCGCGTCTTTGTCATCAACAGCGACCAGCCGAATGCTTTTGCCACCGGCCGCAACCCGCAGAACGCCGCCGTCGCCGCCTCGACCGGCCTGCTCCATGCCTTGAGCTATGAGGAGGTGGCGGGCGTGATGGCGCACGAGCTTGCCCATATCCAGAACCGCGATACGCTGACCATGACGCTGACGGCGACGATCGCCGGCGCGATCTCCATGCTCGCCAATTTCGCCATGTTCTTCGGCGGTAGCGGCAACCGGGAAAACAACAATCCGCTCGGCTTCATCGGTGTGCTCATTGCCATGATCGTCGCCCCTTTCGCTGCCATGCTGGTGCAGATGGCGATCAGCCGGACGCGCGAATATTCCGCCGACAGGCGCGGCGCGGAGATCTGCGGCAATCCGCTCTGGCTCGCCTCGGCGCTGAAGAAGATCGCCGTCGCCGCCGGCCGCATCCCCAACGACGCCGCCGAGCACAATCCGGCAACCGCCCACATGTTCATCATCAATCCGCTCTCCGGCGAGCGCATGGACAACCTGTTCTCCACCCATCCGAACACGGAGAACCGCATCGCCGCGCTTCAGGAAATGGCGCGCGGCATGCAGACACGCTCGACGGAGCCGGTGCGGGCTGATAATCCGGTGCGCAAATCGCGCTCCGTCCCGTCGACCGGCTGGGGACGCGGTGGTTCCGAACCGCCCAAAGGTCCCTGGTCTTGAACGACGACAAACGCAGAAACAGAACGCATCCGAAACGCCATCGCCCCGGCAAGGCGCCGTCCGTGGAGGTTGCCGCGAACCATCCGGAAAAGCCGGGCCTGCGCGCCCGGCAGGCGGCGGCCAAGATCCTGGCGGCGGTCGTCGACCGCAGGACGCCGCTCGACGGCATGCTCGACCTCGAAAACGGCAACCCGGCCTATCGCCAGTTGAACGATGCCGACCGCGCGCTCGTGCGCGCCATCCTCAACACGGCGCTGCGCCACCTTCCCCGCATCGAGGCCATCCTCGACACGCTGGTCGGAACCCCGTTGCCGGACGGCGCCCGCGCGCTGCATCATGTGCTGACGGTCGCGGCGGCGCAGATCCTCTATCTCGACGTGCCCGACCATTCCGCCGTCGACCTTGCGGTCGAGCAGGCGCAGATCGACCCGCGCAACCGCCGCTTCGCCAGCCTCACCAATGCGGTGCTGCGCCGCCTTTCGCGCGAAAAGGCCTCGCACCTGACGGCGACGCAGGCGATTTCCGTCATTCCGCCGTGGTTCCATGCGCGGCTCGCCGAGGTCTATGGCCGCGATCACGCCGCCCGCATCGCCGCCGCGATGCTCGAACCCTCCACCGTCGACCTTACCGTCAAGTCCGACCCGCAAGGCTGGGCCGAGCGGTTCGGCGGCCTCGTCCTGCCGACGGGATCCGTCCGGCTTCCGGTGGCCTCCGGCGCCATTCCGGCGCTCGAAGGCTTCGAGGCCGGCGAATGGTGGGTGCAGGACGCGGCAGCCAGCCTGCCCGCCAAGCTGTTTTCCGACCTTGCCGGCAAGCGCGTCGCCGATCTGTGCGCCGCGCCCGGCGGCAAGACGGCGCAGCTTGCGCTCGCCGGTGCGGATGTCACGGCGCTCGATCAATCCGGCAACCGCCTGAAGCGGCTCGCCGGCAATCTCGAGCGCCTCGGCCTTTCGGCGACGACCGTCGAGGCGAACATGGCGGAATACCGTCCCGATGCGCTGTTCGATGCCGTGCTGCTCGATGCGCCCTGCTCCTCGACGGGCACGATCCGCCGTCATCCGGACGTGTTGTGGACCAAGGGACCGGAGGATATCGGCAAGCTGGCCGGCCTGCAGGAGCGCCTGCTGCGCCACGCGCTGACGCTCGTGCGCCCCGGAGGAGAGCTGGTCTTCTCCAATTGCTCGCTCGATCCGAGCGAGGGCGAGGACATGGTCGCGCGGGTTCTTGCCGACACTGCGCACTGGCGCATCGCGCCGGTCGATCCCGCCGACTGGCCGGGCCTCGAAACGGCGGTCTCGCCGCGCGGCGAATTGCGCACCACGCCCGCCATGCTGCCGGCGACGGCGGCGCATGCCGGCGGCCTGGACGGGTTCTATGCCGTGCGGCTCGTCCATGCAGGCTGAGTGGAAAAGCCCTTTCCGAAGCGCCGCGACCATCGTCAACAGCCCATCGGCCGGCGGTCGATTGACGCCGCTTGCCTTCTCGGCCTAGCTATAGGCCAAGGAGGCATTCGTTAACCATGCAGCTTTCCGACAGGCAGCGGCTTCTCTATCTGTATATGCGTGAGGGTTGGCGCCGGTTTTCGCGGAGGCTCGCGCTCGGGCGAATCAGTGCCATGCGCTTTTCCGGCGGCACGCCGGACCGGCTGGTCGTCGCGCCGACCGACCTTCACCCCGCCGATTCGTTTGCCGGAGAAGAAATCCTCGCCGGGCGCTTTCCGCTGGCCGGGCGGATTCTCGAATGCGAGGGCGAATCGCCCTTCGCGCTGGAGCTTCCTTCCGAAGAGTTCGCCGTGCGCCTGCATTCGTTCGGCTGGTTGCGGCATATGCGGCTGGTCGATCCGGAAAGGGCCGCCCATACCGCCCGTTTCGTGGTGGACGACTGGCTGCAGAGCCATGGGCGCGTCATCGGCGGCCTCGCCTGGCGGCCGGATGTCGTCGCCCAGCGCATCATCGCCTGGCTGTCCCATTCGCCGGTCGTCCTGAAAGACGCCGACTACCCTTTCTATCGCCGCTTCCTGAAGAGCCTTGCCTTCCAGGTGCGCTATCTGCGCCATGTCGCCGATACGACGCGCGACGGCGAGCCGCGGCTGAGGGTCCGCATCGCGCTCGCCATGGCCTCCATCGCCATGCCGGCCTCGGCCTCGCGCATGCGCAAGGCCGCCCGCCATCTCGACGAGGAACTCGACCGGCAGATCCTGCCCGATGGCGGCCATTCCTCGCGCAATCCCCGGGCTGCGCTCGATGTGCTGCTCGACCTGCTGCCGCTGCGCCAGACCTATGTCAATCTCGGCCACGACATGCCCGCGCAGCTCATCCCCTCCATCGACCGCATCTTTCCGGCGCTGCGCTTCTTCCGCCATCAGGGCGGCGAGCTCGCGCTGTTCAACGGCGCGAGCTATACGCTCGCCAATGAATTGATGTCGGTGCTGCGCTACGACGAGACCGGCGGTGCGCCCTTCAAGGCGCTGCCGCTGAGCCGGTACGATCGCCTGGCCGTCAAGGAAACGGTGGTGTTGATGGACACCGGCGTGCCGAAATCGGTCGATCTTTCGACGACGGCGGCCGCCGGCGCGCTCTCCATCGAGATGTCCTCGGGCAGGAACCGCTTCATCGTCAATTCCGGGCGCCCGCGCTTTGCCGGCGAGGCGCTCAGGCAGCTGTCGCGCACCACCGCGGCCCATTCCGTGGCCACGCTCGACGATACGTCCTCCTCGCCCATCTCCACCTCCCGCTTCCTCGGACCCATCGTCGTCGGCGGCGTCGGCAGGGTGGACGTGTCGCGGACCGAGCGGCAGTCGGGCGCCGACAGCGTGACGGCAACCCATGACGGCTATCTCAAGCGCTTCGGCCTGCTCTACGAGCGGGACATTCTCGTCGCGGCGACGGGCGCCGAAATCCGCGGCCGGGAGCGTTTCTACAAGCCCGCCGATCCCGTCGGGGCAATAAGCAGGGGCACGGCGGTCGTGCGCTTCCACATTCATCCGACGATCCAGCTCTACCGCGTCTCTTCCAACGAGATGCGGCTGATCGCGCCGGATGGCGAGGCCTGGGCGCTGACCTGCGTCGATGTCGCGGTGGAGGAGGAGGAGGACGTCTTCTTCGCCGATCCCTCCGGCGTCAGGGCCTCGCGCCAGCTCACGCTGACCATGCCGCTTGCCGAGGTGGCCGAAGTTCAGTGGTCCCTGGTGCGGCAGCGCTGAGAATTCCCGGCGTTTGGCGGTTTTCTCGCGGCCGGGCCTGTGATAACGGGGCGCATGACCATCCGGCCCGCCCTTCCGGGCCGTCAGAACGGAGCGCCCCATGGCCGTCATTTCCAAGAAAATCCCCGCCCCCGATCGTGTCGCCCCGCGCACGGCCCTCCTGTCCGTCTCCGACAAGGCCGGCATCGTCGATCTCGCCCGCGCCCTTGCGGCAAAGGGCGTGCGGCTCCTCTCGACCGGCGGCACCCACAAGGCGCTCCGCGATGCCGGGCTCGACGTGACCGACGTTTCCGAGGTCACCGGCTTTCCGGAAATCATGGATGGTCGCGTGAAGACGCTGCACCCCACCGTGCATGGCGGCCTGCTGGCGATCCGCGACGATGCGGAGCATGTGGAGGCGATGAAGGCGCATGGCATCGACGCGATCGACATCGCCGTCATCAACCTCTATCCGTTCGAGGAGGTGCGCGCCAAGGGCGGCGATTATCCGACGACGGTCGAGAATATCGATATCGGCGGCCCGGC
>CAMLOC010000331.1 GCA_946481465.1 uncultured Shinella sp.
ACCGTCATCCTCGGCCAGACGGTGTTCTGCGTGCCCTATGCCATGTCGGTGCTGGTCTCCGGCTTCGAGGGCTTCGACCGCAGCCTGGAGGAAGCCTCCTACGACCTTGGCGAGACCGCCCTCGGCACCTTCCGCCGCGTGACGCTGCCGGTGGTCGCGCCGGCCATCGTCTCCAGCCTGCTCGTTACCTTCACCATCTCGCTCGACGAGTTCATCCTCGCCTTCTTCCTCTCCGGCACCGAGCCGACGCTGCCGGTCTATATCTGGGGGCAGTTGCGCTTCGCGGCGAAGCTGCCGGGCGTTCTGGCGCTCGGCACCGTCATGCTGGTCGCCTCCATCCTCATGCTCACCCTTGCCGAAATCCTGCGGCGCCGGGCCGAACGGCGCACGCAGATGGCATTCACGCTGCCGTAGAAACAGGAGCCCGCCATGGCCGACCGCCCGATGATCGAGATCGCCAACGTGTCGAAGTTCTACGGCATCTACAAGGCGCTCGACGACGTCTCGCTTGCCATCGGCGAGGGCGAGTTCTTCTCGCTGCTCGGCCCGTCCGGCTGCGGCAAGACCACGCTGCTACGCTCGATCGCCGGCTTCGAGACGCCGACGGCGGGCGAGATCTTCATCGACGGCGTGCCCTCCCTCGCGCTGCCGCCGAACAAGCGCCCGACCAACATGGTCTTCCAGAACTACGCCATCTTCCCCCATCTCGACGTCGCGGAAAACGTCGCCTACGGGCTGAAGCGGCTGAAGCTTTCGGCGGAGGACGAGAGGAAGCGGGTCGGCGACGCGCTCGACCAGGTGCGCCTCTCGGGCCTTGGCCAGCGCAAGGCCCACGAACTCTCCGGCGGCCAGCGCCAGCGCGTGGCGCTCGCCCGCGCCCTCGTCATGCGGCCGAAGGTGCTGCTGCTCGACGAGCCGCTCTCCGCGCTCGACAAGAAGCTGCGCGAGGAGATGCAGGTGGAGCTGCGCACGCTGCAGAAGGCCGTCGGCATCACCTTCATCCTCGTCACGCACGACCAGTACGAGGCGCTGGCGCTCTCCGACCGCATCGCCGTGATGTTCGGCGGCCGCATCGCGCAGATCGCCAGTCCCAAGGAGATCTACCAGCGCCCGCGCACGCGAAAGGTCGCCGACTTCCTCGGCGGCATGAATTTCCTGAAGGCGAAGGTCTTGGGGGAACAGGGCAACGCCGTCTCGGTCGATGCCGCCCGCTTCGGCGCGGTCAATCTCGACAAGCCGCAGGGCTTTGCCGCCGCCAACGGCCACGTCACCGTCGGCATCCGCCCGGAACGCCTGCGGCTCCTGTGGGACGACGACCGCGCGCCGCACGAGCTTGCCGGCCGCATCGAGAACCGCGCCTATTTCGGCGAGGTCACCCACCTGACGGTCGGCGTCGACGGGCTGGAACAGCCGCTCTCGCTGGTCGAGACGAACAATTTCGGTGCGGACGACCTGCCGGTCGGCGCAGAAATCCGGCTGGCCTACGATCCGGAGGCGTTCGTGCTTTTGGCGGAGGATCCGCCGGTTACGCGCGTGTGACCCAGCCCCTCATCCGGCCTGCCGGCCACCTTCTCCCCGCAAGCGGGGAGAAGGAACCGTGCCGCAGGGCTTTCCTTCGATCAATGTGAAGACGTCGCCGCAGCCTCCTTCTCCCCGCTTGCGGGGAGAAGGTCGCGGCAGCGGGATGAGGGGGCGCCGCCCGCCTCTCAATACCCCGACTTGATCTTCTCGAATTCCGCGATCATCTTCTGCCGCAGCTCCGTCGGGATCGGCGCCTGGAACAGCGTGTTGGCGACGAAGGCGTCGACATCTGCATAGCCCTTGTCGGCAAGGATCTTCGGGTCGACGGCGGCCATGCCCTTGGCGTTGGAATGGCCGTAGCCCCAGCTTTCGACCATATAGGCCGCGACGGCCGGATCGGTGACGGCGTTGAGGTAGTCATAGGCAAGGTCGGGGCTGCCTTCCGCGCCCTTCAGCCGCGCATAGCCGCAGACCCAGGTGGAAAGCCCCTCCTTCGTGTCCTTCTTGATGGCGACCGGCTGGCTTTCGGCCTGCAGCGTCGTCGCCGTCTCGTTCCAGGCCCAGGCGAGATCGACCTCGCCGCTCGCCAGCGCCTGGCTGAGATCGGTATTGTCCGTCCAGTAGAGCCGCACGTTCTTGTGCACCTCGCGCAGGAAGGCGGAGGCCTCCTCGAACTGCGCGTCCGTCAGGCTCGCCCAGTCCTTGACGCCGATGGCAAGGCTCGCCAGCGCATAGGCGTCATCGACATTGTCGCCGATCGACACGCGGTCCTTGAACTTCGGATCGGCGAAGGCCCTCAGCGAGGCGATCTCCTCCGGCTTCACCGTGTCGGTGCGATAGGTCAGCACCGTGTTGCCCCATTCGAAGGGCAGGAACCAGGCCGTGCCGTCGCCCGAGGTCATCAGGTTCTTCATGTCCTTGAAGGCCGGCAGGATATCGTTCCACGCGGCCAGCTTGGACGTGTCGAGCGGCTCCAGCAGCCCGGCCTCGCGCCATTTGACGATGCTTTGCGCGCAGGGATGCGCGACATCGGCCTTGAAGCCGGAGCGCAGTTTCTGGAAGGCTTCCTCCTCGTCGCCGAAGAACGAGAAATCCGGCGAATTGCCGTGCTTTTCCGTGTAGGCGGGGTGGAAGGCCGGGTCCTCGTAGCCGGACCAGTCGAAGACCGTGAGCGTATCGGCGGCAAGGGCTGGAAGGGCGGTGCCGAGGGCGAGGAAGGCGGCCAATGCCGCTATCGTGGTGCGTTTGGCCTTGTCTCTGGTCTTCATGCCGTACTCCTTCCCCGTTTCGGGTTCCCTATTGTGATTGTGGTCCTTGCAAGGTGAGATGCTTCGGGAAGGTCGTGACGACGAAGGCGATCGCCGCCTCCAGCGCCTTTTCCCGCGTCGTGCCGTCGCCCATCATCAGGCGCAGCCACAGGCCTTCCAGCATGGCACAGAGCGAGAGCGCCATCGGCTCCGGCTCGTAGGCATAGCCGCCCTCCGCCTTCAGCGCGGTGCAGAGCGAGATCACTGTCTCCTGGTACTTCACGTCGCGCGCGCCGCACAGCGCCTGGTAGGTCGGCCGGGACTTGGCCTCGCCCCAGAAGGCGCACCAGGCGGCGAGCTTGCGCTTGGTGCAGATCTTGCGGTCGAAATCCGCATGAACCAGCGCCCAGACGCGGCTTGCCGCATCCGGCCCGGCCTTTTCCAGCGCCGCGTTCCAGTGGTCCGCATATTCCTCGGACATGAACTGCAACGTGGCGATGAGCAGGTTTTCCTTGCTCTCGAAATGGAAGTTGACGATGCCGCGGGAAAGGCCCGCGCCGTCGGCGACGTCGGCAAGCGTCGTGTCGGAATAGCCGCGTTTGGCGAGCGAATCGATCGTCGCCTCGACGAGCTGCTGCCGCCGCGTCTCCTTGGAAGCCTTGCGCCCCCGCTTCTCGCCGTCGCCCGAGCCCTGTTCAGCCCCGCCTGCCCGCATCTTCACCGCCACCTTGCCTTTGGGATTGCGCATCGTCACGGTCACGGGCGCACTCCCGCGGCCGGCCTGATGCCGCGCAGATGAGCCGGACAATGCTCCCCGCTGTCAAGAACCTTCTGCATGGCCGTCCAGGTGCGGATGTTCTTGGCGACATAGACCTCGCCCACCGCCGCCACCGCCTCGGCATGGAGCGGCCCTTGCAGCCGCGCCAGTTCCCCGCGCGCCACCTCGCGATACCAGGCATTGCGGCTTTCCACCGTGCCATCGGCAAAGCCCGCCGCCGCCATGGCCTCGAGGTAGCGGCGCGGCGAGGCCATGCCGAAGCTCAGCCCTTCGGCGGCGATATAGTCCTGCATGTCCGGGCTCGGTTCGCCGTCATGGCCGATCAGCCAGTCGGACGCGGCCAGAACGCCGCCCGGCCGCAGCACCCGGAAAAGCTCGGCAAACAGCGCCTCCTTGTCCGGCACATGGATCATCGCATCCTTGGAGAAGACGACGTCGAATGCGCCGTCGTCGAACGGCAGGCGGCCCGGCGGGCTGGAAACGAAGCGCGCCACCGCGCAAAGCCCGGCACTTGCCGCGGCCGCCCGCGCCCGGTCGATCACCGGCTGCTCCACGTCGTAGCCGACGATCTCGGCCGGCTCATGGGTCCTTGCGATATGCAGCGTGATGCCGCCGGCCCCGCAGCCGAAATCGAGGACGCGCCGGCCCTTGAGATCGACGCCCGAAAGGACGCGGTCGACCTCTGCCGACCCGCCCGGCGAAAGATAGCCCTCGCCCCACAGGACCGCGAGGAAACGGATCGCCGCCTCGTCATATTCCGGCTCCGCCGCCGCGCCGTCCCTGCCCGTTGCCGCCATGGCCTCCGTCACCCTCCGGCCGCATGGCCGTCGCGCTTTTCCGTGGCCAAAATTCTAGCGCATAATCAGGCGATTGCAAGATACTTGCTGAATGATCATTCAGAATATCTGGACAACATTTTGCTTTTGATGCAGCTTTTAGAAACAAGGGAGACATCAAAAATGCAAAAGTACGATGCCCTGATCGTCGGCGGCGGCCATAACGGGCTCGTCACGGCCTGCTACCTCCAGCGCTCCGGCCTCAATGTCGCGGTGCTCGAAAAGAACGGCTGGGTCGGCGGGGCGGCGACGAGCCGCGAGCTGACCCCGGGCTTCCTCTACTCCAACTGTTCCTATGTCTGCTCCCTCTTCCGGCCGGAGATCATGCGCGACCTGGAATTGCCGAAACACGGCCTCCAGGTCATCGCCTACGAGGGCGGCGCGGTCTTCACGCGCGACGGCGACTACCTCGCCTCCTACCGCGACCACGACAGCCACCGCCGCGAATTCGCGCGCTATTCGAAGCGCGACGCCGAGGCCTATGAGCGCTACGCCCGCGACGTGACCCGCCAGTGCCGCTTCATCCAGCCGCTCCTGATGCGCACCGCACCCGATCCTTTCGGCTTCCGTCCTCGCGACGTCGCCGAACTCGTCTACCTGGCGAAGAAATTCGGCGAATTCAGCCCGCACGAAATGGCCGAGACGCTGCGCTTCTGGACCA
>CAMLOC010000332.1 GCA_946481465.1 uncultured Shinella sp.
CCGGAAGCTGGGCGAAGCCGATGAGGTATTGCTTGTCCTGCGCCGGCACGAAGCCGCCGGGCACGGCGTTGAACACCGCATAGGTCGCGCCGACGAGGGCAAGATAGAGGGCCATGACCAGCGACTTGCGCGAGACCAGCCCGCCGACGCCGCGGCCGTAGCCGTTCGAGGCGGCGCCGAACAGCCGGTTGAAGCCGCGGAAGAACCAGCCGAACAGCCCGTCCATGACGCGCGTCAGCCAATCCTTCGGCGCATGGTGGTCCTTCAGGAGAAGGGCGGCGAGCGCCGGGGAGAGCGTCAGCGAGTTGATGGCGGAAATGACCGTCGAGATGGCGATGGTCAGCGCGAACTGGCGGTAGAACTGGCCGGACAGGCCGCTGATGAAGGCGAGCGGCACGAAGACGGCGACGAGGACGAGCGCGATGGCGATGATCGGACCCGACACTTCGCGCATCGCCCGGTAGGTGGCCTCGCGCGGCGAAAGGCCGTTCTCGATGTTGCGCTCGACGTTTTCCACCACGACGATGGCGTCGTCCACCACGATGCCGATGGCGAGCACCAGGCCGAAGAGCGTCAGCGCGTTCACGGAGAAGCCGAAGGCATACATCACGGCGAAGGTGCCGATGATGGAGACCGGCACGGCGAGCAGCGGGATGATCGAGGCGCGCCAGGTCTGGAGGAAGAGGATGACGACGAGCACGACGAGCGCGACGGCCTCGAGCAGCGTGTCGACCACCTTGTCGATGGAGGCGCGCACGAATTCCGTCGTGTCGTAGACGATCTCGTATTTCACGCCCTCGGGCATGGCGAGCTGGAGCTGGTCCATCGTGGCGCGGACATTGTCGGCGATCTCGATGGCGTTGGAGCCCGGCGCCTGGAGGACGGCGACGGCGACGGCAGGCTCGCCGTCGAGCAGCGAGCGCAGCGAATAGTCGGCCGCGCCGAGTTCGATGCGCGCGACGTCGCGAAGCCGGGTGATCTGGCCTTCGGCGCCGGTCTTCACGATGATGTTGCCGAATTCCTCCGGCGTGCGAAGGCGGCCTTGCGCGTTGACGTTGAGCTGCAGGTTGACGTCGTTCGACACCGGCGAGGCGCCGATGATGCCGGCGGCGGCCTGCACGTTCTGCTCGCGGATGGCGTTGGAAATGTCGCTGGCGGCGAGCGCATGTTCGGCCGCCTTCTGCGGGTCGATCCACACGCGCATCGCGTAATCACCCGCGCCGAACACCTGGACCTGGCCGACGCCCTCGATGCGGGCGAGGCGGTCCTTGATGTTCAGCGTGGCGTAGTTGCGAAGGTACGTGATGTCGTAGCGGTCGGTCTTGGAGACGAGATTGACCACCATGATGAAGTCGGGCGAGCTTTTCACCGTGGTGACGCCGAGCGCGCGCACTTCGGCGGGAAGGCGCGGTTCGGCCTGCGACACGCGGTTCTGCACGAGCTGCTGGGCCTTGTCGGGATCGGTGCCGAGCTTGAAGGTGACCGTCAGCGTCAGGACGCCGTCGGAGGTCGCCTGGCTGTTCATGTAGAGCATGTCCTCGACGCCGTTGATCTGCTCTTCCAGCGGCGTGGCGACGGTTTCGGATATGACGACCGGGTTTGCGCCGGGATAGGTGGCGCGCACGACGATCGAGGGCGGCACGACCTCCGGATATTCGGAAATCGGCAGCGCCCGCATGCCGATCAGGCCAGCGACCACGATGAAGATCGACAGCACCCCGGCAAAGACCGGGCGATCGATGAAGAAACGGGAGATGTTCATGGCAAAGGACCCCTCTCCAGGGACGAACGGACCCATCCGGCGGGCGATGCGCCGCCGGCGGGTGTGGGATTGCTGGTTGTTTGCGGCAGGGCGGGTGAGCGTCCTGCGGGTATTCTGGCGATGGTTTCTGCCGCCCCCCTCATCCGCCTGCCGGCACCTTCTCCCCGTGGGGGAGAAGGGGAGGATCGCCGGCCTTTCGTTTCCCTTCTCCCCTCGGGGAGAAGGTGGCCCGAAAGGGCCGGATGAGGGGGACTATGCTTACTTCACCGAAGCGACGTTCTCCTGCATCTGCGGATCGACCACGACGCCGGGGCGCACGCGCTGCAACCCGTTGACGACGATGCGGTCGCCGCCCGCAAGGCCGCTTTCGACGATGCGCTCGTTGCCCGAAAGGCCGCCGAGCACCACCGGCCGGTAGGTGACCTTGTTGTCCTTGTCGATGACGAAGACGAACTTCTTGTCCTGGTCGGTGCCGACGGCCTTCTCGCTGACGAGGATCTTGCTCTCGGCCTCCGGCTCGCCCATGCGGATGCGCACGAACTGGCCGGGGATCAGCCTGCCGCCGGGATTGTCGAAGACGGCGCGCACGGCGATGGTGCCGCTTGCCGCGTCCACCTCGTTGCCGATGAGCTGGAGCGTGCCGTGGATCGGCGTGCCCTCGTCGGCGAGCGTGCCCACCTCGACCGGGATGCGGTCGATCGGCGGCAGCGCGCCGTCGGTGGCCGGCAGGGCGGCGAGCGCCCTTGCGACCGTCTCCTCGCTGACATTGAAGCCGGCATAGATCGGATCGACCGAGACGAGCGTCGTCAGCGCGGGGGAGGCGGAGCCGGCGGCGACGAGGTTGCCGACGGTGATCTCCACCTTGCCGACGCGGCCGGAAACCGGCGCGCGCACTTCCGTATAGCCAAGTTCCAGCTGGGCGGCATGCAGGGTGGCTTCGGCCGTCTTCAGCGCGGCGCGGGCCTCGGCAAGCGCGTTCTGGCGCGTGTCCACCTCGCTTTGCGAGATGCTGTTGCTCTTGGCGAGGCGCTGGCCGCGCTCGAGCTCGGTCGTGGCGAGCTTCACGCGGGCCTCGGCGGAGGCGTGCTGGCCTTCGGCCTGCGTCACCGCCGTTCTGTAGGGCTCCTGGTCGATGGTGAAGAGCAGGTCGCCGGCCTTGACCAGCGCGCCCTCGCGGAAATTCACCGCCTCGATGGCGCCGGAAACGCGCGAGCGCACCTCGACGCGGTCGATCGCCTCCAGCCGGCCGGAAAATTCCTGCCAGGTGACGACGTCGCGGTTCTCGACCACGGCGACGGTAACCGGCACGGCCGGCACCTCGGCCGTCGCGACGGCCTCGGCCTTGGCGACATTGCCCGGCAGTTGGAAATAGAAGGCCGCGGCGGAAACGGACACGGCCAGTCCCAGGCCGGCGCCCGTCAGGGCCCAGCTTTTACGCTTCGATATCATTTTCTCGTCTCCTTGCGGCCCCCCGGGCCGCGTGTTTCAAATCGAATTAGTGAATGCTTATATCCTTGACGAAATCGGAGAAGTGCAGGGCGAGGGCGTTTCGCCACGCTCCGGTCACATCGGATTTCCCGCTGTAAATCGAAGACCAGCCCGTTCCCGCGGGAAGAACGTGCTGCTGAACCGTGACGCCCGAGGCCCTCAGGCGGTCGGCGTAGCCCTGCGCCTCGTCGAGCAGCGGATCGTCGGCCGCCGACAGGACAAGCGCGGGGGCGACGCCCGACAGCCGCGAACAGAGGCTCGGGGCGGCGTAGGGGTGGCAGACGCCGCCGCTGAGATAATGGCTCCAGCCATTGGACCAGCGCTCGCGCATGCCGATCGCATCGGCGGTGCGGAAGGACGTTGTGCCCATGAAGGGATCGAGCAGCGGCGAGATGAGCACCTGGCCGTCGAGCTCGTTGGCGAAGTGGTCGCGCGCCTTGAGCGCCACGCCGGCCGCGATGTTGCCGCCCGCTTCCTCGCCGCCGATGAGGAGCGGCGACTTGCGGTCGCCGAGGCCGGCGCGCTTCTTGGCGAGGTAGGAAAACACCGAGAAGCCGACTTCCAGCGGCTGCGGGAAGACGCTGCCGCCCGGCGCGTTGTAATCGGGCACGGCCACGATGGCGCCGGTAGCCGCCAGCGCTTCGGCGAGCGGGCAATGGACGACGCCGGACTGGAGGAACGCGCCGCCATGGAAGTAGAGGAGGATCGGCGCGCCCTTGGCGAACTCCGCTCCCTGATAGACGCGCGCGGACACGGGGCCGGTGGCCACCTTGTCGAACGTCATGTCCTTGATCTCTACGGGCATTGCCTTGTCCTCGCCCCGTCTGGAATTAGAATGGGGCCTCACCATTTATATCGTGCTTGATCTTTGCGATATAAGTACGCCAAAACTGACTTCACTATCCAGATTTTCGAACAATAGCAGCTTCCAACGTGGGAATGTTCCATGGATCAGCTTTCCGCAATGCGCGCCTTCCTCCGCGTGGTGGAGACGGGCAATTTCACCCGGGCCTCCGCCGCGCTCGGCATGCCCAAGGCGACGGTGAGCAATCTCATCCAGAATCTGGAGACCCACCTGCAGACCAAGCTGCTCAACCGCACGACGCGCCGGGTGATGGTGACGACGGACGGCGCGCTCTACTATGAGCGGGCGATCCAGATCGTCGCGGAGATCGACGAGCTGGACGGCAGCCTCTCCCATTCCCATGCAAGCCCGCGGGGGCGGCTGCGCGTCGAGATGGCGGGGGCCTTCGCGGACCTGCTGGTCATCCCCAGGCTCGGCGATTTCCATGAGAAATATCCCGATATCCATATCGATCTCGGGGTCGGCGACCGGACGGTGGATTATCTTGCGGAAAACGTCGACTGCGCGCTGCGCGGCGGGGCGCCGGGCGACCAGTCGCTGATCGCAAGGCGGATCGCGGAGATCGACGTGCTCGCCTGCGCCGCGCCGAGCTATCTTGCAGCCTTCGGCGCCCCGGAGCATCCCTCGGACCTCGGCGGGGCGCATCATTGCGTCAATTACTTCCTGGCGCAGGCCAACCGCATCATGCCCTTCGAATTCGAGAAGGACGGCGAGAAGGTGGAGGTGAACAGTCGCTACATCGTCTCGGTCAACGATGCGCGCAGCTATCTTTCCGCCGCGCTGTCGGGCCTCGGCGTCGCGCCCCTGCCGCGCTTCATGGCGACGGAGGCGCTGGCGAGCGGGGCGCTCGTGCCGGTGCTGCCCGGCTGGCGCTCCGAGCCCATCCCGCTCTACATCGTCTACCCGCCGAACCGCCACCTCTCCA
>CAMLOC010000333.1 GCA_946481465.1 uncultured Shinella sp.
CCGCCGCTCGCCATCGACGGCACCGCGCTCACCATCCGCAAGTTCAAGAAGGACAAGCTGACCCTCGACCAGCTCGTCCGCTTCGGCTCGATCACGCCGGAGGGCGCGACGCTGCTCCAGATCATCGGCCGGGTGCGCTGCAACCTCGTCATCTCCGGCGGCACCGGCTCGGGCAAGACGACGCTGCTCAACTGCCTGACGAACTATATCGAGCGCGACGAGCGCGTCATCACCTGCGAGGATTCGGCCGAACTCCAGCTCCAGCAGCCCCATGTGGTGCGCCTCGAAACCCGCCCGCCGAACATCGAGGGCGAGGGCGAGATCACCATGCGCGACCTCATCAAGAACTGCCTGCGCATGCGGCCCGAGCGCATCATCGTCGGCGAAGTGCGCGGACCGGAGGTGTTCGACCTGCTCCAGGCCATGAACACCGGCCATGACGGCTCGATGGGCACGATCCACGCCAACACGCCGCGCGAATGCCTTTCCCGTATGGAATCGATGATCGCCATGGGCGGTTATACGCTGCCCGCCAAGACGGTGCGCGAGATCATCGCCGGCTCCATCGACGTGATCATCCAGGCCGCGCGCCTGCGCGACGGCTCGCGCCGCATCACCCACATCACCGAGGTGATCGGCATGGAAGGCGACGTCATCGTCACCCAGGACCTGATGCGCTTCGACATCCAGGGCGAGGACGCCAACGGGCGCCTGATCGGCAAGCATTCCGGCACCGGCATCGGCAAGCCGCACTTCTGGGACCGCGCGCGCTACTTCAACGAGGACAAGCGCCTGGCGGCGACGCTCGACGCGATGGAAAAGCCGTAAGGGGCAGGGATGTTCGGACTGGATATCACCATCGTCGCGATCTTCGCCCTGGCGGCCCTTTCCACCGCGGGCCTCGCCTATGGCGTGCTCTTCTCGCGCATCGAGGCGGCGAAGAAGACGGAAAGCCGCATGCGCCGCGTCCAGGCCGCCGAGACCGACCAGGGCAAGGCCAAGGCCGCGCGCGACCGCATGCAGGAACTGTCCAAGCGCCGCAAGTCCGTGCAGGATTCGCTGAAGGACCTGGAGAAGAAGCAACAGGAGCAGACCAAGCGCGTCGCCACCACCTTGAAGGCCAGGCTGGTCCAGGCCGGGCTTTCGATCACCATCACGCAGTTCTACCTCCTGAGCGCGGCCGCCGGCCTCTTCGTCTTCCTGCTCGCCCTTCTTGCCGGCTCCGGCCTGCTCGTCAGCCTCGGCGCGGCCTTCATCGCCGGTGCCGGCCTGCCGCGCTGGGTGGTCGGCTACCTCGTCAAGCGGCGGCTGAACAAGTTCCTCGAGGAATTCCCCAACTCGCTCGACGTGATGACGCGCTCGATCAAGTCCGGCCTGCCGCTGACCGACGCGCTGCGCCTGATCGCCGCCGAGGGCCAGGAACCGGTGCGCACCGAGTTCCGCCGGCTGGTCGAGGCACAGCAGGTTGGCCTCAGCGTGCCGGAAGCCTGCGCGCGCATGTTCACCAACATCCCGCTGCAGGAAGTCAATTTCTTCGCCATCGTGATCGCGATCCAGAGCCAGGCGGGCGGCAACCTGTCCGAAGCGCTCGGCAACCTGTCACGCGTCCTGCGCGAGCGGCGCAAGATGAAGGCCAAGGTGAACGCGCTGTCGATGGAGGCGAAGGCCTCGGCCGCCATCATCGGCGCCCTGCCGTTCATCGTCGCCTTCCTCGTCTACCTGACCTCGCCGGACTACATCATGATCCTGTTCCAGGATCCGCGGGGCCATCTCATCATGGGCGTCTCCGCCGTCTGGATGACCATCGGCATCCTCGTGATGCGCAACATGATCAACTTCGACATCTGAGGGGGCAGGGGCATGTCCGGACTCGTCACCACCCTTACCGACCCGGCCGTGCTGCTGCCGGCCTTCGTGATGATCGCGGTGCTTGCGACCTTCTACACGCTCGCCGCCCCCTATCTCGACCGCGGCGATCTCGACAAGCGCATGAAGTCCGTGGCGCTGGAGCGCGAGCAGATGCGCGCGCGCGAACGCGCCCGCATGAACGCGGAAGCCTCCCAGAGCAAGACCTCGCTTCGCGCCCAGAACAACACCTCCGTGCGGCAGGTCGTCGAGCGGCTGAACCTGCGCGAGGCGCTGGTCGACGCCAATACGATGAACCGGCTCCGCCAGGCCGGCTACCGTTCGCAGAACGCGCTCAACATCTTCCTTTTCGCGCGCTTCGTGCTGCCCTTCGTCTTCGGCGCCGTCGGCGCCTTCTACATCTTCTTCCTCGGTTATCTCGGCGACAAGCCGCTGGCGATGCGCATCCTTGCGACGGTCGTCATCGCCTATATCGGCTTCTACGCGCCGAACATCTTCATCTCCAACCGCGTGTCGAAGCGCCAGCTTTCGATCAAGCGCGCCTGGCCGGATGCGCTCGACCTGATGCTGATCTGCGTCGAATCCGGCATTTCCATCGAGGTCGCCTTCAAGCGCGTGGCCGACGAGATCGCCATGGCCTCGCCGGAACTGGCCGAAGAACTGGTGCTGACCACCGCGGAACTCTCGTTCCTCCAGGAGCGCCGCGCGGCCTATGAGAACCTCGGCACGCGCGTCGGCCTGGAGACGGTGAAATCCGTGACGCAGGCGCTCATCCAGGCCGAACGCTACGGCACGCCGCTCGCCCAGGCGCTGCGGGTCCTGGCCCAGGAATGCCGCGACCAGCGCATGAACGAGGCGGAGAAGAAGGCCGCCGCCCTGCCGCCGAAGCTGACCGTGCCGATGATCCTGTTCTTCCTGCCGGTGCTGTTCATCGTGATCCTCGGCCCCGCCGGCATCCAGGTCTCCGACCGCTTCTGACGCTCACTGCAGGCCGAACAAAAAAGACCCCGGTCGAGAATATCGGCCGGGGCGAGGTCGTGCTTGGGAGCTGTCTCCAACGTCGTTTCAGCAGAACTGTTGGGCGGTTTTGCGTCCGCGGGCGCCTTTTGCAAGAATCAGTTGGTGTTGCCGCTGTCGTCGGCCGCGAGTTTCTTCCATGCGTTCTGCTGGGTCATCATCGCGCGCAGATAGGCGACATTCGCCTCGGCCTGCTCGGAGGTCAGCTCGCGGCGGGCAATCGTCTCCGCCTCCTGGAAACGGCCCTGCAGGCCGACGGCCAGCGCCAGGTTCTGGCGCACGCCGCTGTCGGCGTTAGGCTGCGAGGCCGCGGAGCGCAGATAGGTCTCGGCGGTCTTCAGGTCCTTCGCCAGGAGATAGGACATGCCGAGATTGGACAGGACGGAAGGCTCGTTCGGGTTGATGTCGAGCGCCTCGCGGTAGCGTCCGCGCGCCTCGCCGGCGCGGCCGAGCTGGTCGAGGATCGCGCCTTCGGCCGATTTCAGCCGCCAGTCCGGCCGGTCCGGCGTCTGCGCGCGCAGGATCGTGTTCAGCGCCTGTTCGAGCTGGCCGGCGGCGGCCTGCGCCTTGCCGTAGGCGGCCAGCACGTCGCGATCGCGCGGATTGTTGATGGCGACCTGCTGCATGACGGCGAGCGCCTGGTCGTTGCGCCCGTTCATGCGCAGCACATTGGCATAGTTCACGCCGATGGTGCGGTCCTTCGGGTTCTTCTCGTAGGCCTTGCCGATCGTCTCGGCGGCGCCGCGCAGTTCCGTCGCATTCATCTCGGCAACCGGCTTCGACATTTTCGGGATGGAGCCGGTCGTGAGGTTGCTCTTGCCCGCGCAGCCCGCCACCGCGGAGGCGAGGACGAGAAGGGCCGCGCCTCTCAGCAGCCCGGAACGGATTGACAAGCGTGTCTGCGAAGCGGCCATGATAAGTCCCCGAAGCGATTTCCGCAGGTCGCGGCGGTCAGGAATCACGCCGCAATCTCCGCTCCAGCAATAATCTGTTAACCCTAACAGAGTGTTAATCGCCTGATTCTCAAGCCCTGCCCAAAGGTTTCGCCATGGCCCCCTTCCAGTTCATCGACCGGCCCTCTCCCTTCAACACGAAGAACGGCAAGACGCTGCCGATCTTCGCGATCACGCCGGCCCATATCGAGACCGGCTCGATCGACCCGATCGCGCTCGACTGGGCGAAGAAGGCCGGTTTCAAGGCGGAAGCGGGGGCGCTCCTGATGGTGCCGACGGCGGACGGTCATCTCGGCGGGGCGCTCTTCGGCCTCGGCAGGAACCCGTCCGACGCGCCCTTCCTGACGGGCAAGCTCGCCCGCGCCCTGCCGGCCGGCGACTGGCATATCGAGACCGCGCCGCTGACGGCCAACCGCCTGGCGCTCGGCTACGGTCTCGGCAGCTACCGTTTCGAGCGCTACAAGGCCTCCGTCTCGGAAGCGCCGACCCTGCTCATCCCGAGCGATGCCGACGCCACCGATATCAAGCGCCAACTCGCCGGGGTCTTCCTTGCCCGCGACCTCATCAACACGCCGACCAACGACATGGGCCCGGATGCGCTGGAGGACGCCTTTCGCGCGCTGGGGGAACACTACAAGGCGAAGGTCTCCGTCATCACCGGCGATGATCTGCTGAAGGAGAATTTCCCGCTCATCCACACGGTCGGCCGCGCCTCCGCGCAGGCGCCGCGCCTGCTCGAACTCACCTGGGGCAAGAAGGGCCACAAGCGCGTGACGCTGGTCGGCAAGGGCGTCTGCTTCGATACCGGCGGCCTCGACATCAAGCCGTCGAGCGGCATGCTCAACATGAAGAAGGACATGGGCGGCGCAGCCAGCGTGCTCGGACTCGCCCACATGGTCATGGCGAGCAAGATGAAGCTGCGCCTGCGCGTGTTGATCCCGGCGGTCGAGAACTCGGTGTCGGGCAAGAGCTTCCGGCCGCGCGACGTCTACGCCTCGCGCAAGGGGCTGACGGTCGAGATCGGCAATACCGACGCCGAGGGCCGCCTCGTGCTCGCCGACGCCCTGACGGTGGCCTGCGAAGACAAACCGGCGCTACTCGCCGATTTCGCGACGCTCACTGGCGCCGCCCGCGTCGCGCTCGGCGCGTCGCTGCCGGCGATGTTCAGCAATGACGACAGACTCGCCGCCGACATGGCCAA
>CAMLOC010000334.1 GCA_946481465.1 uncultured Shinella sp.
ATGAGCCCGGCCTATTCGCCGCTCAAGGAGCGGGTCGCCGCGATCATGCCGCGCATCCTCGATCACGAGCAGAAGACCGGCAAGAAGGTCATGTATGCCTTCGGCATCAGCCATGCCGATCCCGACGAGATGATGCGCAACCATGACCTGGTGCTCGCGGCCGGCGGCAATTGCGCCGTCGTCAACATCAACTCCATCGGCTTCGGCGGTCTTTCCTTCCTGCGCAAGCGCTCCGGTCTGGTGCTGCACGCCCACCGCAACGGCTGGGATATCCTGACGCGCCATGCCGGCCTCGGCTTCGAATTCTCCGTCTGGCAGCAATTCTGGCGCCTGCTCGGCGTCGACCAGTTCCAGATCAACGGCATCCGCGTGAAATACTGGGAGCCGGACGAGAGCTTCGTGCGCGCCTACAAGGCTGTCAGCACGCCGTTGTTCTCGCAAAAGGACGTGGCGTTGCCGGTTGTCTGCTCGGGCCAGTGGGGCGGGCAGGCGCCGGACACGATCGCGGCGACGGGCGGCTCGACGGAGCTGCTCTACCTGTGCGGCGGCGGCATCGTCAGCCATCCGGGCGGGCCGGGGGCGGGCGTAACGGCGGTGAAGCAGGCCTGGGAGGCGGCCGTGGCGGGCGTGCCGCTGGAGACCTATGCCAAGGACCATCCCGAACTGGCGCAATCCATCGCGAAATTCGCCGACGGCAAGGCGGCGTAGACCATGACACGACCCCTCATCAGCTATTACGGCGACGATTTCACCGGCTCGACCGACGTCATGGAGGCGCTCGCCTCGAACGGCGTGGAGACCGTGCTCTTCCTCGACGTGCCGGATGCGGACCTCCTGGCGCGGTTCGCCGGGGCGCGGGCCTTCGGTCTTGCCGGCACCAGCCGCAGCGAGACGCCGGACTGGATGGACGTGCATCTTCGCGCCGCCTTCGAATGGCTGAAGACGCTCGATGCCGCGCTTTGCCACTACAAGGTCTGCTCGACCTTCGATTCCGCCCCGCATGTCGGCAATATCGGCCGGGCCATCGAGGTCGGCCGCGCGGTCTTCGGCAAGGCGTGCGTGCCGCTCATCGTCGGCGCGCCGCAGATCCGGCGCTACACGGCCTTCGGCGAGCTCTTCGCGGCCTATCAGGGCCGCAACTATCGCATCGATCGCCACCCGGTCATGGCGCGCCACCCGGTGACGCCGATGGACGAGGCCAACCTGCTACTGCATCTTTCGCGGCAGACGGCGCTTTCCTCCGCCCTCCTCGACATGGTCTCGCTGTCGGCCGGCCTGCCACCGGAGGAGGCCGATATCCTGCTCATCGATGTGCTCGACGCGGCGACGCAGGCCGCCGCCGGGGCGTTGCTCTGGAACCGGCTGCGCCAGAAGAGCCGCTTCGTCTGCGGCTCCTCCGGCCTCGAATATGCGCTGATCCCGGCCTGGCGGGCCGAAGGCCTGATCGGGGAACGGCCTGCCTTCCCCGCGGCCGGGCCGGTGGACCGCATCGCGGTCGTCTCGGGCAGCGTCTCGCCCACCACCGAGCGGCAGATCCGCCATGCGCTGGAAAACGGCTTTGCCGGCGTCACGCTCGATCCGCTTGCCCTGTCGGACGAGGCGAACGGAGCGGCGGTGGCGGCGGCGGTCGAGAGCGGCCTTGCCGCCCTGCAAGAGGGGCGCAGCGTCGTGCTCTACACCGCGCTCGGGCCTGCGGCGGACCGCGGCGGGGAACTCGATACCGCGACGGGCGCCCGTCACCGCCTCGGCCGTGCGCTCGGGCGCATCCAGTCGGAACTCGTCGCGCGCGCCGGGCTTGCCCGTGCGGTCGTGGCGGGGGGCGATACGTCCAGCCATGCGCTCGGCGAGATGGGCATTGCGGCGCTGACGCTGAAGATGCCGCTGCCGCAGACGCCGGGCTCGCCGCTGTGCATCGCCCATGGCGGGGCGGCGGATGGCCTGGAGATCGCCCTGAAGGGCGGCCAGGTCGGCGGCGACGACTATTTCTCGATGATCCGCGCCGGCCGGGCCTGATTTGCGCTCGCCTCAGGTCGGGAACTGCCGGTAGCATTCCTCCGCGATCTGCTGGAGCCGTTCGCGGGAAATGTCGCCGGTCACCGCATAGCCGAGGTCGCCGTCGATCCAGTAGAAGGTTTCCACGCCATTGGCGGCGGCGAAGCGGAAGCTCGTCGTGCGGTTCTCGCCGTTGCGGGCGACGAGGACCGTGACGCGCCGGCCGGTCTCGTCCTCGTACATGAACAGGGCACCCGGCTTGTCGGTGACGGGCAGCAGGCGCCCGCCCACCAGCCTGAAGCCGATCGCCGTAAGGTCCGGGACCTTCAGGTCGTCGATGGCAAGGCGTTTTCCCAGCCAGCGCGCCAGGTGCGCCTCCTGGTCGGCGAAGACCTCGACGGGATGGCGCACCTCGCTCGCATAGACGAGATAGGCGTTGCGCGCCTCGCGGGGCAGGGCATCCATCGCCGTCACCGCCGGAGCCTTTTCGAAGAGCAGCGGGCCGAAATGGCCGGCAAGGCCGCCGAGCACGAAGAGGAGCATGGCCGCGGCCGCCAGAACAAGGCGCGGCGCGGCGGGCTTTGCAACGGACGGCCGGCCGGCGACGAGCGCGATATCGGACGGGCGGGCGGCGGCATAAGCGGCGAAGGCGTCCCTCAGGCCGTCGTTCTGTGCCTGCCAGTCGGCCACCAGCCGCGCGGCCTCCGGGTCGCGGGCGAGATGGGTTTCCACGCGCGCGCGCGCGGCTTCGTCCAGGAAGCCGTCGGCATAGGCGTGCAGGTCCGTTTCGGTCACGGGGCGGCTCTCGCTCATCGGGGGCTCCGCAGGTGAATGACGTTTTCGGCCAGCAGCTTCTCGCGCAGCATCTGCCGGGCGCGCGAGAGGCGCGACATGACGGTGCCGACCGGGACCTCCAGGATATCGGCGACCTCCTGATAGCTGTGGCCTTCGACGGCGACCAGCATCAGCACGGCCCGTGCCTCCTTCGGCAGGGTGTCGAGCGCCTGCACCAGCCGGTTCCGCGCCAGCGGATCGGAGGGCGGCGCGCTTGCGGCGAGGCCTTCGGCCGCTTCGATGCCGACGGAGGGGCGGCGGGCGACGGCACGGCGGGCATTGAGGTGCAGGTTGGTCATGATCCGGTAGGCCCAGGCGCGAATGTTCGCGCCGCGCCATTGCGCCCGACGGCTCAGGGCCTTTTCGACGCAGTCCTGCAGCAGGTCCTCGCTCTCCGCATCCGATCGCGTCAGGCTGCGGGAATAGCGCCGGAGCTGCGGCAGCAGGGCAAGGATCTCGGCCTCGAAGGAAAGGGGCGGGGAGGGCGCCCCCTCCCGCCCGCTGCCCGCCCCGGCGCCGTGCGGGTCAGGGCTTGGCGACATCCCAGACGCCGTTCACGCCGTCGCCGGTCGTATCGCCTTCCTTCATGTCCTTGATCCAGTAGTAGAGCGGCATGCCATCCTTGGCCCATTGCTTCGCCCCGTCCTTGCGGGTGACGAGGGAGTATGCACCCTCCGCCGCCGCATCGGAAGCGGCGATGGCCGGCGGCCAGTTCGTCGCGCATTTGTCGTAGCAGTTGGAGGTGCCGGGCTGGTCGTTCTTGAAGGTGTAGAGGGTCATGCCCTTCTCGCCGGCCAGCACCTCGCCCTTGTCGGTCTTGACGGTGGTGAACGGTTCGGCGGCGAAGGCCGTGCCGGCAAGGGCCGCGACGGCGAATGGCACGAGGACTAGGAACTTCATGGTCGTCTCCCATCGTTACGGCGACTTTCTTCAGCCGCCCCTGCCAAGACACCGGCTCCGGCCGGATTATTCCCTGCCGCTCTGAAAAAATCCGTGAGGCGCTTCTTTATCTTTTCCTTATCTCCCGGCCCGGCTTTCCCAATCGAAACCTGATCTTCCTTCTCCTAGTGTCCCGCCGGCATGAACAGGACATGGACATACCCCGCCCTTCCCTTGCCTTTTCGCGGGGATCGAGACTGTCGATCCTGCCGTCAGCGCCCTAAATCCGGTATGACCATGCTGAAACACCTTCGCCCGGCCGATGGCGTGCCCGGATCATGAGAGACGGAATGGTACACGACGACGGCCGCGGAGCCGATGCCGACACATTGCCTGCCCCGGCGGAGAAGGACCGCCGCGGCAAGTTGACCGTCTTCCTGGGTGCCGCCCCCGGTGTCGGCAAGACCTATGCCATGCTGTCGCGTGCCGGCCGCCTCAAGGCCGAGGGCGTCGATGTCGTCGTCGGCCTCGTCGAACCCCATGGGCGCGCGGAGACCGCCGCGCTGCTCGACGGGCTGGAGGTCCTACCGCGCCGGCAGGCCACCCATCGCGGCCGCCCGCTGGAGGAATTCGATCTCGACGGCGCGCTGGCCCGCCGCCCGCGCATCGTGCTCGTCGACGAACTGGCCCATTCCAACCCGGAAGAAAGCCGGCACCCCAAGCGCTACCAGGATATCGAGGAACTGATCGCGGCCGGCATCGACGTCTGGACGGCGCTGAACATCCAGCATCTCGAGAGCCTTGCCGATCTCGTCGCCGAAATCACCGGCGTCACCGTGCGCGAGCGCGTGCCGGACACCGTGCTGAAGAAGGCCGACGAGGTGCTGCTCGTCGACCTGCCGCCGACGGAACTGATCGAGCGGCTGAAGGAGGGCAAGGTCTACCTGCCGGACAGCGCCAGCCGCGTCATCGACCGCTTCTTCCGGCTCGGCAACCTGACGGCGCTGCGCGAGCTTGCGCTGCGGCGCACGGCCGACCGGGTCGACGACCAGATGGTCGACTATCTGAGGCAGCACGCGATCGAGGGTCCCTGGGCGGCGGGCGAGCGCCTGCTCGTCTGCGTCGGGCCGGACGACCTGTCGGAAAAGGTGGTGCGCGTGGCCAGCCGGCTTGCCTCCGGCCTCAATGCGCCGTGGATCGTCGTGTCGATCGAGCGGGCGGATCGCGACGTGGGCACGGCCGAGCACCTGCACCGCATGGAGGCGCTGGTCCGGCTGGCCGAGCAACTGGGCGCGCAAACGCACCGCGTGGTCGGTAAC
>CAMLOC010000335.1 GCA_946481465.1 uncultured Shinella sp.
GCCACCCCCTCATCCGACCCTTCGGGCCACCTTCTCCCCGTGGGGGGAGAAGGGAAGAGCGGTTGCGCCCTTTCCGTCAGGCCTTCGTCGCGCTGGCGGCGTAGATCTCGTCGATCGTCCGGGCGAGGCTGGCGTTGAAGTCGGCGTCGGTCATCGTTGCGCGCAGGTCCTCGGTGAGGGCGCGCGAGAAGCTGGCGATCATGCCGTGGTTGTGGCTGAGCTTCTCGCAGGCGTCCGCCCGGCTGTAGCCGCCGGAAAGGGCGACGACGCGGGTGACCGCCTTGTGTGCGACGAGCGGCCCGTAGAAATCCGCGCGCGTCGGCAGGGTCAGCTTCAGCATGACCTTCTCGCCGGCCGGCAGGGCGTCGAGCGCGCGGGCGATCTCGTCACGCAGGATCGCCTCGGCCTCCTCCTTGCTCGGGCTCTTGATCGAGACTTCCGGCTCGATGATCGGCACGAGGCCGTGGCCGAGGATCTGCCGGCCGATGGCGAACTGCTGCTTCACCACGGCGGCAATGCCGGTCTTGTCGGCATGGGCGATGACCGAGCGCATCTTGGTGCCGAAGATGCCCTTCTTCACCGCGCGGGCAAGCAGGGCGTCGAGATCGGGCATCGGCTTCATCACCTGCGCGCCGTTCTCTTCCGCCGCAAGGCCCTTGTCGACCTTGAGGAAGGGCACGACGCCGCGGTCCTCCCACAGATAGGCCGGCACCGGCCTGCCGCCCGCCTCGCCGTCCATGGTCTTCTCGAACAGGATGGCGCCGATCACCTTCTCGCCGGTGAAGGCCGGCGCCGTCATGATGCGCACGCGCATCTCGTGCATCAGGCGGAACATCGCCGCCTCGCCGTCATAGTCGCTCTCGGCAATGCCGTAGAGCCGGAGGGCGCCCGGCGTGGAACCGCCGCTCTGGTCGAGGGCGGCGATGAAGCCCTCCTTGCCGGTCATCTGCGCCATCATCCTTGCATCGGCCATGGGTTTCCTCCCTGTTGCGGGCCGGGACGCGGCGCGCCCTGCCCTGGTCTTTCGTGCCTGCCGTCCGGCCTCATGCCGGAAGGCCGGCCTTGCGATAGCCCTCGACGAAATGCGCCCGTGTCGCCGCATCGCGGAACGGTTCCGTCTCCGCCCATTGGCGGGTCGAGAAATGCGGGTTTGCGACGAGGAACAGTTCGACCTCCGCCCGCGCCTCGTCGAGCCGGCCGAGCTGGGCAAGGCTTGCCGCCAGGAACCGGCGCGAGCCGGTGCGGTAGGTCTCGTCCCGGGTCAGCGTCTCGACGGCGGCCGCGTAGGCGCCGGCGGCATATTGCGCCTGGCCGAGCGTCAGGTAGTACCAGCTTGCCGGATAGGGATTGAGCCGGAAGGCCTTGCGGATCTGCTCCAGCCCCTCCTCGATGCGGCCTGCAAGCACGAGGATGTCGGAAAGCGTGGCGAAGGTGTCGGCCTCGTTCGGATCGAGCGCGATGGCCGTCTCGAACGCGGCATCCGCCTCCTCGAAGCGGCGCTCGTAGGCGAGGAGGTTCGCCAGCACCCAGCGGCAGCCCGCATCGTTGGGGTCTATCGCCACGGCCTTCTGCGCAAGGGCGAGCGCAAGGCCTCGGGCCGGCTCCTCCGGCTCGCCCCAGTGCACCCAGCCCATCCAGTGGTTCATGGCCAGCCAGCGATGGGCCTCGGCATAATCGGGATCGAGCGCGACGGCGCGCGTCAGCATCAGATGCGCCTCGCGCGCCGTCTGCGGCGAAAGGTCGATCAGTTTTCGCGCCCGCACGCACAGGTCATGGGCCTCGAGGCTCTTCGGCCGGTTGCGCGGCGGCGGGGCGCGCAGGCGCCCCAGCAGCGCCTCGACGATCTTGCCGGCGACCTCGTCCTGCACGCGAAAGATATCGTCGAGGCTGCGGTCGAAGCGCTCCGCCCACAGATGGCCGCCGTCGAGCGCATCGACCAGCTGCACGTTGACGCGCACGCGCCCGCTGGTATGCCGGGCGCTGCCCTGCAACAGGTAGCGCACGCCGAGGTCCCCGGCGACGGCGCGCACATCCGCCGCCCGGCCCTTGTAGGCGAAGGCCGAGTTGCGGGCGATGACGAAGAGGCCGGGCATGCGGGAAAGGTCGGTGATGAGGTCTTCCGTCAGCCCGTCGGAAAAGCTCTCCTGCTGCGGGTCGCCGCTGACATTGACGAAGGGCAGGACGGCGATCGACGGCCGGTCGGGCAGCGGGCGCGCCACAAGCGCCTGCGGCGCCGTGGGGCCAGTGAAGCGGTAGCCGACGCGCGGCACGGTCGAGATCCATTCGCCGCCGCCTTCGGCCGGGCCGAGCAGCTTGCGCAACTGGGCGATCTGGACGGTGAGGTTGCCTTCCTCGACGGCGGTGCCCGGCCAGGCCGCATCCATCAGCTCGGCCTTGCCGAGGATTTCGCCGGGCCGGCCGACCAGCGCGGCAAGCAGCTTCAGCCCGCGATGACCGACGGCAACGGGGTCGTCGTTCCGAAGGAGCGTTCCCGCACCGGAATCAAGCACGAACGGACCAAAGGCGAAGCGCGCTCCCTGCATAGGGGGCATCTATAGCCGGTTTTGGAAGTTTTTGAGAACTTTTTGGGACCCTTTAAGGACGGTTCCCCGCCCCTCCCGCACAATGGCGCCTTCAGACGCGGGCTTTTCCGCGAAAAATCCCCTGGAGGCGACCATGCGCCACGTTTCCACGGCAAGGCTATCCGCCCTGCCCGACCTTGCACGCCTTCGCGCCCGGCTGGCCGCCTGGGACGCGCGCCTGCGCTTTCGCCGGGACCTCGCCCGCAAGACGGCGGAGACCCCGCACCTGATCGCGGATATCGGCCTGACGCGCGCGGCGGCCGAGGCCGAGATCGCCAAGCCGTTCTGGCGGGTGTAGAACCGGCGGGACGGTGAGGATCGCATGACGGCCGAAAGCACGACGGCAGGGCAGGGCACTGCATATGGCTTGAAACCCCTCCCTAAATCCCTCCCCACAAGGGGGAGGGACTTAACCCGCGGCCCCTCGATGGCCAAAGGGACCGGAAAAGCAAGCGCCTTGCTTTCTCCCCCCTTGTGGGGGAGATGCCGGCAGGCAGAGGGGGTGTTCCATATGCGATTGCCTTGCCACAATGGGCAGGGAGGCGGCATTCCGCTGGCCGCGATGGCCGGCATCATCGCGACCGTCTCGGTCTTCGCGTTGGCGCAGGGGCTGACCTATCCGCTGCTCAGCTTCATCCTGGAGCGGCAGGGCACGACGCCCGGCCTCATCGGCCTGTCGGCGGCCATGACGCCGCTCGGCTTCATCGTCTCGGCGCCGCTCGTGCCGCCGCTCGCGCGGCGCCTCGGCGGGGCGCGGCTGGCGATCCTGTGCGCGCTGCTCGCCGCGCTCACGCTTGCCGCCATCGCGCTGCTGCAGGATGTCGCCGCCTGGATGCCGCTGCGCCTTCTCCTCGGCGTCTTCGCCAACCCGCTCTATGTCGTCAGCGAGACCTGGCTGATCGCGCTCACGCCCGCCGCGCGCCGCGGCCGCATCCTCGGCCTCTATTCCTCGCTCGTCTCCGGCGGCTTTGCCGTCGGCCCGCTGTCGCTCGGCCTTGTCGGCACGGCGGGCTGGGCGCCGTTCCTCGTCGGCATCGTCGCCTTCCTTATATGCGGCCTCATCGTGCTTGCCGTTTCCCGGCGCCTGCCGCCGCTGCCGCGGGAGGGCGAGGCGGCGTCGCTCCGCGGGATTTTCCGTCGCGCGCCGCTCATCCTCTTCGCGGTCTTCACGGCGGCGGCCTTCGAGCAGACCGTCATGTCGCTCCTTGCGGTCTATGGCGCGGCGCTCGGCAGCGGCGAGGCGCGCATCGCGGCCCTCCTCACCGTCTTCGTCGCCGGCAATGCGGTGCTGCAGGTCGGGCTCGGGCGCATCGCCGAGCGCTACGGCGCGGCCCGCACCATGCTGGCCTGCACGCTTGCCGCGCTCCTCGTCTGCCTGCTCCTGCCACTGGCCTTTGCCGGCCGGGGCGTCTGGCCGCTCATCTTCCTCTGGGGCGGAGTGTCGTTCGGCATCTATACGATGGCGCTGATCGCGCTTGGCGAGCGCTTTTCCGGTGCGGCGCTGATCGCGGGCAATGCCGCCTTCGCGCTCGTCTGGGGTATCGGCGGCATGGTCGGCGCGCCCGTCACCGGGCTTGCCATGCAGGGTATCGGCCATCACGGCCTGCCCGCCGTTCTCGGCCTGCTGTGCCTCGCGCTCGCCTTGCTGCTTCTCGCAGAGCGGCGCCGTTGACAGCTGTCAACCGGCATTGCCGCCCTCGACGGCGCGATAGCCGCGTCGCTGTTTCTGCACGGCAAGCCGGTCGGCTTCGCGGCAGGCGGCGGTGAGACTCTCCATCACCTCGCCGCGCGCCCGGGCATAGACGCCGATCCGCCCCCATTCGCGCACCAGCAGCACCGTGCCGAAGAGATCGCGCGTCACCGTCAGCCGGTAGAAGCGCTGCATGTTGCGGGCCGCGTCCCGGCGTTCGAAATGGCTTGACCGCGTCTCTTCCATGGGGCGAGTCTCGCCGCGGGGGCGAATCCCGTCCAACGACTTTTTGCGATCGGTGGCGCGGCATCGATTCACGCGGCTGATGGATGGGCCGTTGACAGCTGTCAACGCGGGCCCGGCGGCGGCGGGGAAAAGAATCGGCGCCGGGGCGACAGGCGATTCTTCTGCCGCGCGGCGCGATGCCCGTCCGGTCCCGCGGCAAGGGAGTCGGAATCCAGTGGACGACGGGTCGCCGGGAATCGTGCGAGTCCTGATTCTCCGGGATTCCCGGGCCTTGCCGCCAGGGCCTCGTTAACCAAAAAACGCTTGACGCGACTCGCAACCTGCCCCACCGTCTCTTACGGAACCGGGCGAAGATTGTGATTTTCGCCGTAACTGCCAAAGGTCCCTGTAGATTTTCCCGTCCCCGCATATCCCCGCGGTGGAGAATCGCAGACACTATGGCAAGCCGATGCGCCGGACCATGAGGGGCCGCGGATCGGGAAGGAACGGAGACTGCCGATGGCC
>CAMLOC010000336.1 GCA_946481465.1 uncultured Shinella sp.
AGGCTGCACAAAACCTTGCGCCGTGCGGATGGACCGCCTTTCCGGGTCGCTGAAATACTGGTGGCCGGCCGTCTCGGTTTCAGCCTGGAGCCCGTCAGGAAGCCGATGGGCTGCTTTCGGCGTGGCATAGAAGGTTGCGGTATGAACAGGGCCGTTCTCCTGCACATCCTTCAAAGCGCGCGCGGCAAGGGCTCGGTATTTCTCGACACCGGGAGGGAAGGCCTTGCCGTAGGCGTTGAACTCGCTCGGAACGCTCACCACGTCCTCAAGGGAGACGCCGAGTTGCGCGGCACGATTGGCGATGACGCTGGCAATCGCCTTCATGTCCTCCAGCCGCTCCGCGGGAGTGCTGCCGCCCGCCTCGGCAAGGATGGTGTCAATGACGGTGCTGACCTTGGCCATGGTGGCTTACTCCGCTTCTGCCGCAGCCGGTGACGGAACCACCAGGCGAATGATGAGGACATCGTTGCCGGCGGGGCTCGTATCGATACCCATTGCCTCAGCTTCCCTATAAGCGGCCTCTTCTTCGCCCTGGTTGGCGACGAGGCGGACAACGCGGGGATAGGGCCGGTTCCTTGATGCGGACGACGCCTCCAGCTTTTCGAGGCGGCTCAGAAGATTGGCGCTCATTTCTTCGTCATCCTTTCTTCAAGTGCAGCGACACGGGCGGCGAGCTCGCTCGTCTCGATAGCCTTCCTATGCGCCTCCAGAAGCGTGACGACGGTGGCGCCCTCATCCGGGGAGATTTCACCCTCTGCGACCTGGCGTGTGATGGCGGCCACGGCGTTGGGCAGATCCTCGGCGGTTTTGACCTCGGGGAGATCGAACGTCAGACGAGCACCTTTCCGAGCCGGCCAGACACGGTCGAGGATGGTCCGTGCCGCGGTTGCATCACCCTCTTTTGCCTTCTCAACCATGGTCAACACGATTGCCTCGGCCTCTCCTTCGCCGAGGGCGTCGAGAGCCATCAGCGCTTTCGGGCGCGAACCGGCGCGGCGACCTCTCGGGTTGCCAGACTGACCGGGCTCAAATCGCTTGCCCTTTGGTGGCGTGTTTTCTCTCGTCATACCCTGCTAGTGCCCCTGTTTTGGCAGACCTATCGCACCGGAACCGGCACCGTGATTTCTAGCGGCACCTTGTCGGCGTCACCGTTGCGCTGCCCTCTCCATCGGGAGGCGGGAGTGTTCGGGCTCTGCCCAAGCGTACCTTCCAGGATGTACCGGATAGCTGCCCCCTTATCGGCCTCGGAGAGGTTCATGCGTTCCAAGCCGATGAGGTCTTTCATCACTCTCCCGGCGGCCCCCGATCGATCGGAGCGCAACGCATCCATTACCCCGCTGATTTCATCGTCACCCATGCCCCCGAAGGCACTGAGGCGTTGCGCAATCCACTGGTGCGTTTGATTGCCGCCGCCGAGCCGAGCCGCCTTCTTCTGGCGCTCGCCGTCGTCGCGAATGGTTCCGGCCGTGGCGCCAGGCACGCGACGATAAAGCTCCGCCAGCCGATCGAGCGCGCCGCTTTCGACGTTCTTCGGCATCTGCTGCAACAGGAGCTTGGCGCGAGCCGGGTTCAGTAGGGCGTCTGCAAGAATATCGTCGACGCTCTGGAAACCGGCCTCGCGAAGGGCTGAGGCCATCTTGCCGCCCACCACCGACACGATGCTGCCGCCCGCCGCATACGCGCCCAGGAGCCTGGAAAGAACCGAGCCGGCCGCATCGCTCTTGGCCGCGGCGTAGATATCCTGGGCGGTGTTGCTGCCGCCGGGAATGCGTACCGCAGAAATCGAACGGTTCGACCGGCGAATGTCGGCGGCGATGTTCTGGATGGTCCGGATTTCGTCGGGAGTGAAGCCGGCGGAGCGCAGGGCGCCGGCCTTCTCTTTCACGAAGGTCTGGAAGGCCTCGCCCTTGATGAGGGATTGCCCGCTCGTACCGGCCTCGGCGTTGCCAACGAACTTTCCGAGAATGTGGTCCACCACGGCGCGACGAAGGCCGGCCCGCGCCTCAGGGTCGCCCCGCGTGGCAAGGTTCAGTTTCATCATCTCCGATCCGGCGTCCTGCCGGGCGAAGACATTGCCGATCTGCCTGACGACGGCCTCACCGCTGTCTGCGTTCATGACCTTGCCCAGGCGACTGCGCTGCGCCGCGTCCGTCATGAGGCGCTGGCGACGGGCGGCGGCGGCAATCTCCGCGTTCGACGCCTTCGCGGCATCCTTGCCAATTCGAGCGGCCGCCTCCGTCCGATCGGCAAGACCGCGCGCGGACATGGCAAGCTGGTCAATCTGCTGGCGGAGGGCGGGGAACTTGGCGAGAGCATCGGCATGCGAGCGCCGCCAAGTGTCGAGCTTGGACAGGTTCACGGAACCATCGGCATTGAATGCGGCCTGCCTCAATCTAGAAACCGCATACTGCTGGATTTGCTGATCGGCGGCTTCCTGCCCGACTGCCCGGCGATACTGGTCAATGGCACGCGCGCTCTCCGGACGGCCGAAGAAGACCTTCGCCGGGACGGTTTCCGCGGCCATATCGTAGGGGGCGGTGTAAGCCGGCCGGCGGCGCATCGGGCCGAGTGTCTTGTTGTCGAACGTGTCAGCGCGCTCTCGCGTGGCCGAGCGGGCGGCGTCTAGTCGGTCTCGGGCGCCGGGGTCGAAGTTTGGCTCGAGGTATGCTGGCGCCAGTCCCGTATCGCCCTCAGAAGATCCAAGTCGGCGCGACGTTTCGCTGATTGCTCCGCTCGGGCCAGAAAGGGAAGACGCTCCGCCTCGGGCAAGGTCGAAACTACCCGCTCCACCCCCCGAATACCCTGTGACCGCCTGTCGTCCGTCAAAGGAGCCCACCAATTCTTGCTGAAGCCGCGAAACGATGCTGTCTTCAAGCGACAGTTCGCCACGAGAAACCGCCTGCGCTTCCTGCTGGATTTTGCCGGCGACTGCAGATTCAATATCAGCATCGGTCGCCTTGCTCAACATGGACAGGCGGCGATAAGCGGGCGTCTCCCCGAAGTTGCGGCGCTCGGCGCGCATCTCGGTCTTGATGCGGCTCTGGAGCGCGGTCAATTCAGAAAACGGTATCGTGTCGCCATACTGACCCACCACCTCGAAGATGGCGCCCTCTTCCCCGCTCGGGGGCTTGGCAGATCGGGGAAGCTCGGCAATGAGGGTTGCCGCCTGCTGCCGCGTGTTCTGCGCAGGAAGGGCGAGAGAGCCATCAGGGTCTACAGCCTCCCACAGCGAGCGCTCTGCAGCCTTTGCAGCGGCGCGGGCCTCCTCAACGGACGAACGCATTGCATCACCGCTGGCACGCGCGCCGACACCTTCGCCCATGCGCTGAGAGAGGATGCCAAGACCACCAGCCGCGTCATCGACAGATCGGCGAGCATTTGCGGCGGCTTCATCCGCCCGCGCCGTCGCCCTGGTCACCACATCGTCATAGGCCGCCTGCGCCCGCTCGCTGACGGCCTGGACAATCTGCCGGGCGGCATCGGCCACCTTCTCCGGTGATCCGTCACGCTGCACGCCTTCAAGGGCGGCAAGCCGGGCCGAATTCTGATCAACACGCCGCTGCTGGAAAGCTTCGGGCCGTTTCGTCTGAATACCACGCTCCAAGCCGCCAACGCCCATATCGCCTGTCGCCTGGAAGGTGGTGGGCCGGGAACCCGCCACCAGATCAACCGCGGGCTCCTCAAGGGAGCGACGGAAGGCGGGAAGGTCGGTGGCACTGTCGGCAAGCTGGCGCGCTGCAAGGCGTTCCCTGCCGGCCTGGTGGAGAGGTGCTGCAGCGTCACGGGCCATACGGTAGCCACCACGAAGCATGGCAGGGATGCCGGCGGCGGCGGCGCCGATGCCACCCCCGATCATGCCCCCGCCCATGCCGGCGAGTGCATCGTACTGATCGGGTGTCGCTTCCATGGCCGCCGAGGCTCCAGCACCGGAGGCACCACCTACAACAGCATCACCCGCAAGGCGGCCCACACTGGTTCCCGGCCCGAACATGCGCGTTGCGGTATCGAGCGCTCGCCCGGTCAGCGCGCCGGTTCGGGCGGCACCACCAACGACACCGGCAGGGGTGACGGTATAGCCGACACCTTCACCAACACCGCGGGCAATCCGCTCCTCAGGGGTGAGCGCCTGAATGTCCTTCGGTTCGGGAACACCCACCGCGCCGAACATGGAGGAGATGGATTCACTGCCCCCGAAGCTATCAGTCGGGATGGTGCTCATTTCCGAGCCGGTGACGTAATTCGCGCCCTCGATACCCTTGTTGATCAGCCAGCGGGAGAGATCGACCGGAGCGCCGAGGGTGTTGTAGATGCCCTGGTTAAGGCCAGCCGTTGCGTTCAAAGCCAGCCCATCGCCCTCCGGTACTGGCTCCTGCGCGGCCGACTGCTCCCGGCGCATGCGGCCGACTTCTCGGGCAAGCTCGGTTGCCGCCTCCGTGTCACCGGCAGCGTCGGCATTGATGAGAGCCGTTTCAAGCTGCTGAAGCGTGGCCATGCTCAGCCCCCATACTTGCGCACGAGGTCGTCGATGCGGCCGGAACGCTGGCGAGGCGATTGGAAACCACCACGTCCGCGGGAGGCCTCTTCCGCCGTAGCCTCAAGCTCGCCGACAAGGCGATCCAGCTTGTTCGCTGCGCTCCACGCAGTATCGCGGGCCGTAGGAAGATACCGTGAAGCGTACTGTTTGGCCTCGGTCTCGTTCATACCCGCGCCCGTCATCAGGCGCATGAGCGAGTCCACGCCGGATTGAAGGTCTTGGTAGATCTGCCCCTTCTCGCCATAGCCGCCTTCGGCTACCGGCTGATCCCACCATCCGGTGACTTGCCCATCTTCGATTTTCTTTCGAAGTTCGGGAGCCTTTGCAATGAAGCTCTTTGCCATACCGACACGAGCGGCAAGCTCACCGGGCATTTCCTCGGCGGGGCCGCCGGGGATGGGCTCGACGCCAAGGCTCGGATTAGCTGGGTCTTTCAGCCGGTAACCGGCGGGAACCTTGAAACCAGCCGCATCATCGCCTCCGGC
>CAMLOC010000337.1 GCA_946481465.1 uncultured Shinella sp.
CGTCCGGCTCGAGGGCCCACTGGTCCTCGTGGCGCCGGAAATAAGGAAGCACGTCGTCCCAGCCCCAGCCGGGATTGCCCATCTGGCGCCAGCCGTCGTAGTCGCGCGCCTGACCGCGCATGTAGATCATGCCGTTGATCGACGAGCAGCCGCCGAGCACCTTGCCGCGCGGATAGTTGAGCGCGCGGCCGTTGAGACCGGCCTCGCCCGCCGTCTTCATCATCCAGTCGGTGCGCGGATTGCCCATGCAATAGAGATAGCCGATCGGGATATGGATCCAGTGATAGCGATCCGAACCGCCGGCCTCCAGCAGCAGCACGCGGTTCTTCGGATCGGCCGAAAGCCGGTTCGCCAGAACGCAGCCGGCCGAGCCGGCGCCGACGACGATGAAGTCGTAGCTACCCTCGTCCACCGGCATTTCCTCTCCATCGACGGTCACGCTGCGACTCCTGCTGCCACGTCCTGCGCAGCCGAGAGGCGCCGCCACAGCGGCCTCATCGCCTCGCCGATATCCCTGTAAAGCGCATAGCGCCGCTCGTAATGCGCCGAAAGCGCGCCGTTCGGCCTGTAATGCCGGTCGGTCCGCACCATGGCATTGGCGCCGTCGGTGAAATCGGAGAAGAGGCCGACCCCGGTTCCCGCCGCAATCGCCGCGCCGAGCGCGCCCGTCTCGCGCGAGACGGCGACGGAGACCGGCACGCCGAGCACGTCGGCGAAGATCTGCGGCCACAGCCTGCTGCGCGAGCCGCCGCCCGAAAGGACGGCCTCCGCGAAGGTCGCCCCGGCCTTGCGGATCGTCTCGACATGCTGGCGATGGCCGAAGGCGACGCCTTCGAGCAGCGCGCGGACGAGATGTCCCCTGGTGTGCCAGCCGGCAATGCCGTAGAAGCCCGCCCGCGCATGGCCGTCCTGCTGGGCCCCGTAGAGATAGGGGTGGTAGAGCGGATCGTCCGCCGCCGGCTCCACCGCGGCGGCATGCGCGCAGCAGGCATCGAAGGGCGAAACATCCGCCGCGTGGTCGCCCTCGAAGAATTCCCGCACCAGCCATTCGAGATTGGCCGCCGAGGTGGCGCTGTTTTCCATGGCCATGTAGCGGGTGCGGTCGAAGGTCGAGGACATGAAGACGGGCCCGTCGAGCTCCGGGCCGTCTATGACGACCTGGTTGATGCTCCAGGTGCCAGCGATGATCGAGGCGCTGCCGGTGCGCGAAACGCCCGAGCCGAGCGCCGAGGCGACGACGTCGAAGAGCCCGCCGATGACGGGCGTGCCGGCGGCAAGGCTGGTCTGCGCCGCCACCGCCTCCGTCACGTAGCCGGCGATATCGGCGCTTTCGATGAGCGGCGGCAACAGGTCCATGCAGTCGCCGAGGCCATAGGCCTCCATCAGCGCCTTGTCGTAGCGGCGGGCGGCAAGGTCGATGAGGCCGGCGCCGGACATGTCCGACACCTCGCTGACACGCCGGCCGGTCAGGCGGTTGACGACGAAATCCTTGGAGAAGAACACCGTGCCGATGCGCTGGAAGAGCTCCGGCCGGTGGCGCTTCAGCCAGGCAAGCAGGGTCGGCGTCTGCGAGGGCCAGGGGCGCTGGCGGGCGATCGGATAGGTCCGCTCGCCGACACCCTCTGCCCGCCAGGTCTCGACGAGGCCCGTCGCCCGCGTGTCGAGCGACTGGATGCCGATGAGCGGCTCGCCCGCCCGGTCGAGCGCATAGAGCCCGTTGCCGTGGCCGGCGCAGCCGATGGCGGCGATGTCGCCGGCCGCGATGCCCGCCTTGTCGAGGCAGGTGCGGATGACGCGCCGCGCATTGGCCCAGAGTTCGCCGAGATCGCGCTCGACATGGCCGGGGCTCGGCATGCGGCTATGGCCCTCCTCGCCCGCATGCGCCAGTTCCCGGCCCGTCCGGTCGAAGATCACCGCCTTGATCACGGTGTTGCCGGCATCGAGCCCCAACAGATATTCCTGCATGCTGAACCCCTCCCAAGGTTCTCGTCCATCTTATCCCTGCTGATAGCGTGCGAAAGCCTCTTCGCCGCTCGCATCCGCATGGATGATCGCCATCAGCCCGCGCACCACGGCGCTCGGATTGGCGTGCTGGTAGATGTTGCGCCCGTAGACCATGCCCACGGCGCCCTGCCGCATCAAGGCCGCGGACTTGTCGAAGACGGCACGAAGATCCTCCTTGCCGCCGCCGCGCACGAGGACCGGGCAGCGCGCCGCCTCGACGACGCGGTGGAAATCCTCGGCATTCGTCGTCGGGTCCGCCTTGACGATATCGGCGCCCATCTCGCGGGCAAGCCGCGTCAAGGTCACGATCTTCTCCGCGTCGCCGTCGACCATATAGCCGCCGCGCTCCGTGACGGGCTGCATGACGAGCGGCTCGATCATCAGCGGCATGCCGTATTTCTCGCAATCCGCCCGGACGCGCGCGATGTTCTGCACGCACTGGCGGAAGAGATTCGGCTCGTCCGGCAGCATGAAGAGATTAACCACCACGCAGGCGGCATCCATTTCCAGCGCGCCGATGAGCGGCTCCGCCTCGTTCTGCAGGACGGCCCACATGTCGCGGTGGCGGATGCGGTTATAGGGATTGCCCATGTCGATGCGCATGACGAGGGCGGGCTTGTCCTTGCCGGGAAGGCCCTGCAACAGGTCGGCCTGGCCGTAGTTCATCTGGATCGCGTCGGGCCGCGCCTCGACCAGCGCCTTCACCACGGCCGGCATGTCCTCCAGCCCGTCGAGGAAGGACGGCTCGTTGCACACGCCGTGATCGATCGCCACGTCCAGGCAACGGCCGTTGCCGAAAAGCCGGTTCATCCGGACCTTGCGGTTGTCTCGCATGTTTCACTCCTGTGTTCGTTCCGTGCGGAAAGGGTTTTTTCGGTGACGCCGTGGCGGGCGTCCATGAGGCTCAGGAAACGGCTTCGCTCTTCGGCCTTGCGCGCCGCGGGCCAGGCCTTCTCGGTGGCGAGGAGATCGATGACGGCATCGGCCATGGCGAGGGAAAGCTCGCCGGAAATCGCAAGCGTCGTGCGGCGCAGCAGGAGGTCGTCGAGATGCTCGACCGCCTCGCTGCGAATGAGGTGCAGGACTTCGCGGGCGCTGTAGCCGGGATGGGGCAAGGCGTGGTCCGGCCCGGCCGCGACGAAGCGGGCAACAGTGTCCGACCCCGTGCCGTAGCGCTCGAAAAGCGCTTCGACGCGCGCAAGGGGAAGGCCGGTCGACGCGGCCAGGGCCCGCACCCAGCCGTCGCCGTCCTCCGGATAGTCCCGTCCGCCGCCGAGCGGGCGGTCCGCCGTGTCGATGCGGCGCGGCAGGCCGAGCCGGTCGAGCGCCATGTCGGCGGAGAGTTCGCCGAAGGAGCGGAAGGTCGTCCACTTGCCGCCGATCATGCAGAGCACCGGCGGCCCGCCGTCGCGCCCTTCGAGGACGGTGCAGAAATGGTCGCGGGGGATGCGGCCGGTAAAACTGTCCTTGCTCGCCGGCAGCGGCCGCACGCCGGAGAACTGGAAGACGATCTCCTGCGGGCGGATGCGGATGCCGGGCAGCACGAAGGCGAGCGATTGCAGGATATAATCCCGCTCGTCCGCCTCGCAGCGCACCGTGCCGGGGTCGTCGACGCGGATATCCGTCGAGCCGACCAGCACCTTGCCGAGATAGGGGAAGAGGATGCAGATGCGTCCGTCCTCGTTCTCATAATAGATCATGTGGCCGCCGAGCATGTCGCGCAGCGCCGGATTGTCGATGATGAGATGCGAGCCCTTCGTGCCGCCCATCAGCCGCTCGGGCCGTGCCCCCGCGGGAAAGAGGCCGGCATTGGCGATATCGATCCAGCCGCCGGTCGCATTGACGATGAGCCGCGGCCGGAGGGCGATCGCCTCGCCCGTGAGGCCGTCGCGCAGATCGTAGCGCCCGCCCTCCGCCGCCTCGATCGTCGCATAGTTGAGTGCCCGGGCGTTCCCGCCGCCGGAAAGGCCGTCGCGCAGCACCTCGATGCCGAGGCGCTCGGGATGGCTGACCCAGGCGTCGTGATAGGTCGCCGAATTGCGGATCGCCGGGTTGAGCGCCGGCCATTTTTCAAGGGTCGCCCTGCGGCTGCGGAACTCGTGCTTCGGCATCAGCGCCCGCTTGCGCGTGAGGAAATCGTAGATGCCGAGGCCCGCCTTGATGGCGATGGCACCGCGGCGGCTGGGGCGGCGGGTGAGGCCGAGGAAGCGCACGATGCCGTTGGCAAGGCCGGAGAACGTATCGAAGATCGGCACCGTCGTCGGCAGCGGCGCGACATAGTGCGGCGCGTTGCGCAGCAGCCGGTCGCGCTCGACCAGCGATTCCCTGACGAGGCTGAACTCGCCGTTTTCAAGGTAACGCAGCCCGCCATGAACCATGCGCGAGAGCGCTGCGCTCGCGCCGGAGCAATAATCCGCCTTCTCGACGAGAAGCACGTCGACACCCTGCAGCGCCAGCTCGCGGAAGACGCTGAGCCCGTTGATGCCGCCGCCGAGGACGCACACGTCCACCTGCGGGCTCCGGCGGAGCCCGTCCAAAGTCTCTCTCCGGTTCATGATGGCAGCCCGTTATCCGTCCATTTGGACCAGTTTCGCCGCGATGGCCGTGTCGATGGCCGCAAGGTCTTCCGCGCCGAGCCGCAGCGTTCCCGCCCGGGCATTGTCGAGCGCCTGCGCCGGGTTTCGCGCGCCGCAGAGCGCAAAGGTCACGCCCTCCTGCGCCAGCGTCCAGGCGATCACCACCTGCGCGATGCTGGCCCCGTGGTGCTCGGCGACGGGGCGGATCGCGTCGGAAAAATCCTGCGCCTTCTGCCGGTTGGCGACGGAGAAACGCGGATTGTCCCGGCGCTGGTCGTCGCCGGAGAACACCCGGTCCGGACCGATCATGCCGGAGAGCAGGCCGAGCGCCAGCGAGGAATAGCTGAGCGTCGCAACGCCGTTTGGAACAGTGAGCGGCAGCAGGTCCGCCTCGATCTTGCGATCGATCATGCTGAACCGCTCCTGGATCGCGTC
>CAMLOC010000338.1 GCA_946481465.1 uncultured Shinella sp.
AGGCGACGCCGGAGAAGGTCAGCAGCGGGCCGCGGATCCATTTTGGCAACCCGCCGAGCACCGCCGCGGCGGCGACCGCAAAGCCGATCAGGCAGCCGAGTAGGGCGGAGGCGATGGAGATCTTGATCGAGATCCAGTAGGCCGAGAGGATCGACGTGGTGAACAGGCCCCGGATGTTGTCCAGGGTGAAGCTGCCGTCCGGCGTCTGGAAGGCGCCGACGACGATGCGCATCGTCGGCATGATCAGGAACAACAGGACGAAGATCGCGAACGGCACGGCACCGAGCCAGTGCAGCGGGAGGCGGAAGGGCGCCCGCGCGGGCGGCGGTACTGCTGGGCTGTCTGATGGCATTGCGTTGGCCTCATGGGGGTGCCGTCATCGGCATGCCGCAATCGTCGCCCCGGCCTTGCGGGCCGGGGCGACGGGGTGTCGTTTACTGCACGTTCGCGCCGACGACGCTGTCCCATGCGCCGGTGACGGCGGCGTTGTTGGCGTCCACTTCCTCGAGCGTCGGGAAATAGGCCTTCTCATAGGATTCGGCCGGCGGCAGCGCGTCGATCAGATCCTGCGGGATCTTGCCGGCCTTGGCCATGGCGTTGAAGCGCGCCGGATGGCAATAGCCCTTCAGCCAGCCGAGCTGGCCTTCGTCGGAATAGAGATGCTCCATCCACAGCTTGGCGGCGTTCGGGTGCGGCGCATAGGCCGAGATGCCCTGGACGTAGACGCCGGCAAGAACGCCCGTCGCGGGAACGATGACCTCGGTCGGCGGGTTGCCGTTGAGGGTCTTGGCCCAGCCGAGCGCGTTGTAGTCCCAGGCGATGACGATCGGGGTCGAGCCCTGCGCCAGCGTGCCGGACTTGCCGATGACCGGGACGAAGTTGCCGGCCTTGTTCATTTCCGCAAAGTAGGCAAGGCCTGCTTCGCCGGCTTCCTTGCCGGCCTTCGCACCCTTGCCGAGGCCGGCGGCGAGAACGCCGAGGATGGCCTGGTTGGAGGCGCGCGGGTCGCCGGCAAGGGCGACCTGGCCGGCATATTCCGGCTTCAGCAGGTCGGCCCAGTCCTTCGGCGTGTTTTCGACGAGGTCCTTGTTCACCAGAAGCGACATCACGCCGTAATAGTCGCCGTACCAGTAGCCTTCGGCGTCCTTGATGGTGTCCGGGATTTCGTCCCAGGTGGACACCTTGTAGGGCTGCAGGAGGCCTTCGGCCTTGGCGGACGGGCCGAAGGACAGGCCGACGTCGATCACGTCGGGCGACTGCGGGCCCTTGTTGTCCTTGTTGGCCTTGATGGCTTCGATCTCGTCGGCCGAACCGGCATCCGGGTTCAGTTCGTTGACCTGGATTTCCGGATACTTGGCCTTGAACGAGGCGATGACGTCACCGTAACCGCACCAGTCGTGCGGCAGCGCGATCGTCGTCAGCATGCCTTCCTTCTTGGCGGCTTCGATCAGCTCGGCGCTCGGCTCGGCGAAAGCGAGCGAGGGAAGGGCGATCGCCAGCGCGGTGGAGAGCGAAAGCAGACGTTTCGTATGTGACATCACGGGTGTTCTCCTTTTGTGTGTCAGTCAACTTCGGCGAAGCTGATACTGGCGGCTGATGAAGCTTATGTGACAGTTTTATTTCGTTTTTTTCGTATGTCTATCCGGGTCTGCCGGGAACCTGCGGCCGGGGTTTCCGGAACAGCCGGCTGGCCTCGAAGAGACCCTCCAGCGTTTTCATTCGGCCGCTGGTCTCCTCCCAGCCCGAACTCTGGACGGCCTCGATCAGCGCCTCCACGATGAACAGCGTCACGACGGACGAATCCCAGGCGGAGGGCACCTCGATATGCACGCGGAAGACCTTCGCCGCGGCCTTGGCGACGGGCGAGGCCCACTGGTCGGTGAACAGCACGATCTCCACGCCGCGCTCGCGGGCGACGCGGCCGAGCGTCTCCATTTCCTGCTCGTAGCGGCGGATGTCGAAGATGACGAGCACGTCGCCCGCCCGCATGTTCAGCACATAGTGCGGCCAGGAACTGGGATTGGACGCGATCTGCGTGACGTTCGGACGGATGACCTGGAGGTGGGTGAAGAGATAGTCGGCCAGCGCCTTCGTGATGCGCCCGCCGATGATGTAGATGCTGCGCTCGCGATCGGCGAGGAGGGCGGCGGCGCTGTCGAATTCGGCGGTTTCCACCTGCGAGAGCGTCTGGCGCAGGTTGGTCATGATCGCGTCGGCGAAGCGGTTGAGGATATGCGTGCCGGGCGCCTTGGCAGCCCAGCGGTCGTGCTTGCTGATCGGGCTCGACAGGGTGGCTTCCAGCTCGTGGTGGAGGCGGGCCTGGAAATCCGGGAAGCCGCGGAAACCCAGCTTCTGCACCATGCGCGCGACCGTCGGCGTCGACACGCCGGCATTCTCCGCCACCGTGGTGATGCTGCCGAGGCCGGAGACGGGATAGTTGTCGAGCAGCGACGTGGCCAGCTGCCTTTCGGCGCGGGTCAACGCGTCGAAATGGGCACTGATCACATCCGACACCGTCATGGATGCTTGGTTGAGCGTCAAATTGTTCCCCTGCGCTCCGGTCTTCGCCGAAGTTTCGGAAATAAAGCGCGCTGTCACAATTCGAGTCAAATGTTTTTTTGAAGAGATTTTTTCAATAGCCGGTTGACAGCGGCAAGGCAGTGAAGAATTCTCTTCATCAACGATAAAAGCCGGTCGAGGGGATCAGGCTGATGGGAATTCTGACTGGAGAGGAGGGCGACCCCGTCGCCCTGGAGAATGCTGTTGCCCGTGGCCCGGTCATCCTGGTCTGCGAGCATGCATCCCGCCTGTTGCCGCAGGCGCTCGGCACGCTCGGCCTGCCCGAAGAGGCGCTCGAAAGCCATATCGCCTGGGATCCGGGCGCGCTCGCGGTGTCGCGCCTGATGGCGGAAAGCCTCGATGCGACCCTCATCTTCCAGCGGTTCTCCCGTCTCGTCTACGATTGCAACCGCCCGCCGGAATCGCCGGCCGCCATCCCGGAGAAGAGCGAGGTCTTCACCGTGCCCGGCAATGCCGGCCTCGACCAGGCGGCGCGCGACGCCCGCACCGAGGCGGTCTACCTGCCGTTCCGCGAGAAGCTTGCCGCCCTGGTGGCGGACCGGATCGCACAGGGCAGGGCGCCGGTGATCGTGACCATGCACAGTTTCACGCCGGTCTATTTCGGCCAGCCGCGCGCCGTCGAGATCGGCATCCTGCACGATGCCGACGCACGCCTTGCCGATGCCATGCTGGCGGCGGCCGGGGGCGGTGGCCCCTACGACGTGCGTCGCAACGCGCCCTATGGACCGGAGGACGGCGTCACCCATACGCTGAAGGAGCACGGCCTTTCCAACGGCCTTGCCAATGTGATGATCGAGGTCCGCAACGACCTCATAAAGGACGAAGCCGGCCAACGGGTCGTGGCCGGCTATCTGGCGGGGCTGCTCGAGAAGAGCCTGCCGGCGATACAATGACAAGGACCCGGGGAACGACATCCGTGGAGACGGAGACGAACAGGAACAGGAGAGGCCAGGCGGATGCTTGCGTTGTTACAAGAGGGGTATGGCCCGGCTGAGACTGCCGCCGTTCGGAACGGGGGCAGGGGCCATGCCTGATTTCATCAAGAGCTATGTTCGCTTCGTCGACACGTTCAACCGGCGTGTCGGCCTTTTTGCGATGTATCTGATTTTCGCGATGTTCGCGATCCTGCTTTATTCCTCGCTCTCCAAGGCATTCCGCCTGCCGGCGAACTGGACGCTGGAATCGGCGCAGTTCACCATGGCGGCCTATTACATGCTGGGCGGCGCCTTCGCGATGCAGACCGGCGACCATGTCCGCATGGATCTCTTCTATAGTTCCTGGTCGGTGAGGAAGCGGGCCGTCTTCGACACGATCACGGCGGTCGCGCTGATCGTGTTCCTGGGCTTCATGCTCTATGGCGGCATCGCCAGCACGACCTATGCCATCGCGTTCAAGGAAAAGAGTTTTACCGCCTGGGCCCCCTACATGGCGCCGATCAAGATCATCATGACCTTCGGCGTCCTGATGATGCTGGCGCAGGCAACCTCCTCGCTCTTCAAGGACATCGCCGAATTGCGGGGAAGGCCCATCGCATGAGTTATGAATTCATCGCAATCACGATGTTCGCCGGCATGATGGTGCTGCTGCTCACCGGGCAGCGCGTCTTCGCCGTGATCGGCTTCGTCGGCGTCGTCGCGGCCTTCCTGCTGTGGGGGACGGGCGGCTCGGAAATGGGCTTCGCCTCGGCCATGAAGCTCGTCAAATGGTATCCGATGCTGACGGTGCCGATGTTCGTCTTCATGGGCTACATGCTGTCGGAATCGGGTATCGCCGAAGACCTCTACAAGGCGTTCCATGTCTGGATGGGACCGATCAACGGCGGCCTTGCGCTCGGCACGATCGGCCTCATGGTCATCATCTCGGCGATGAACGGCCTTTCGGTCGCCGGCATGGCGATCGGCGCCACCATCGCGCTGCCGGAGCTGCTGCGTCGCGGCTACGACAAGGTGATGACGACCGGTGTGGTGCAGGGCGGTTCGACGCTCGGCATCCTGATCCCGCCGAGCATCGTGCTCGTGCTCTATGGCATGATCGCCCGCGTCCCGGTCGGCCAGCTCTGGCTCGCCGGCGTGTTCCCGGGCCTCCTGATGGCGTTGCTGATGGCGATCTACGTCTATGTGCGCTGCCGCATCAACCCGTCGCTCGGCCCGGCTCTGCCGGCGGAGGAGCGCACCGTGCCGATGGCCGAGAAGCTGAAACTGCTGACGGCCGGCATTATGCCGCTCGGCATCTTCACGCTGATGATGTGGCTGTTCCTCAGCGGCATCGCCAGCCTCGTGGAGGCCTCGGCGATCGGCGCGATCTCGTCGGCGCTCGTCGCCTGGCAGCGCGGCCGGCTCAGCGTGCGCCTGTGGAACGACGTCTTGCAGAAGACGCTTGGCATCACCTGCATGTTCATGTGGATCCTCATCGCCTCGCTCTGCTTCGGCGCCG
>CAMLOC010000339.1 GCA_946481465.1 uncultured Shinella sp.
TTCCCGCTGAGATCGAGAAGAAGATCAAGGAGAAGCCGAACGAGCGCTGCCGCGTGACGTGGGGCTGGTGGCGGCTATGGGCCGAGGTCGGCGACGTCGTCTGGCAGCATGTCGTGATGATCGGCGAGAAGGTCATTCACGAGGCCAAGCTCAAGGGCGTCGGCTCGTGCCCGCTGCTGGTCGGGCGGTTCAACCGCGATCCGATGTTCCCGTTCGGTCATGGCCCGACTCTGCAGTCATTGCCCGACATGCGACGTCTCGACGAGACGGAGGCGCTGAAGATCGACAACGCCGATTTCCAGATCCACCCAGCGATCCTCTACCAGGACGACAGCGTTCTGAACCTGTCGAACGGGATCGAACCCGGCATGGGCTACCCATTCCGGCAGACCGGCGGCGATCCGTGGCACAGCCTGGCGCCGGAGGGCAACGTCTCGTTCGCCGAGTTCGAGACGCAGCGCGTCGAACAGCGCATCCGCCGGCTGCATTTCGTCGACTTCCCCGAACAGCAGGGCAAGACGCCGCCGACGGCCGAACAGTGGATGGACGAGTTGCAGCGCGCCAAGCGCCGCATCGGCACGCCCGGCAAGGTTTTCTTCAAGGAACTGCCCATGGAGGTGTTCCTGCGGTTCAAGTACCTGCTCACCGCTCGCGGCGTGATCGAGGACGTCAAGGTCGACGGCAAGACGATCGCCCTGACGCCCTACGATCCGACCGAGCAGGCGCAAGAGTTTCAGGACGTGCAGGTCGCCGGTCGCATCCTGCAGATGGCGCAAGCCTATTTCGGGCAGACCGCCGCGCTCGAAATCGACGGCTCGGCGACGCTGAAGAACATCAAGGACAAGCTGCGGGACAAGATCGTCGTGCTGCGACCAAAGGAGGAGATCGCTGCGGCGATCGAGCAATTCGCGCCGGTGCTCGGCGGCGGTGGGGGAGGGGGCGGCGGTCTTCCGCCCGGAGGCGAGACAGCATGACGCCGGATCAGGAACTCGTCGAAGCTTGGCAGCGAATCCTCTCGGATCGGGCCATACGTGGCGACGGCGCAAAGGCGCAATTGTGGTTGCGGCGCAAGCTCTTAGCGGTGCCACCGATCAACTTCCCTACATGTGCGGTGCACGATTTCGAGGGGCAGCGGAGATTGGCGCAAGAACTTCTGAGCTTCGCAGCGAGCGCCGATGTCGAACCTGACGAGCACCTTGAAAGCCGAGCCGATCTCGATCACGAGCGAGCGCGTCGTCGCGCCGCTGGTGCCGAGCCGCAGCGCCCTCGCGGGGCTGCCCGGCGCGTGCCAGGGTAGCGTCGCCTTCCTCGCCTCCGGCCTCGGCCCGCGCATCTGCTTCTCGGCGGATGATGGCGCTGCCGGATCGGGCGGCGATACTGGCGGCGGCGGTGGTGACGCTGGTGCTGCGGCTGGAGGCGATGCCGGAGCTGGTGCCGCGCTCCAGCGGCCCGACGGCATCGACGATCAGTTTTGGGACGACAAGACCGGCGTCAAATACGCCGAGCTGAAGACCCATCTCGACGAACTGCGCGCGGTCAAGGCCGCGCAGGACGCCAAGGCCGCGGCCGTGCCGGAGAAGCCGGACGGTTACGAGCTCAAACTGCCGGCCGATCTCAAGTTCGGCGATGGCGAGAGTTTCGAGCTCAATCCCGATGATCCGATGGTGGCGTTCGGCCGCGAGGTCGCGCACTCGGCTGGCCTCGATCAGGCCGGCTTCGAGAAGCTGGTCGGCATGTATGCGCAGCGCGAGGTCGCGACCGCGAAGGAACTGAACGGCCTGATCGCCAAGCAGATCGAAGCACTCGGCCCCAAGGGCGGCGAGCGCCAGGCCGCGGCCAAGAACTTCCTTGCGGCCAAACTCGGCGCCGATGCCGCCGTGATCTTCGAGCCGGTGCTGAACCTCAAGGTCGGCGTCGAGAAGCTTGAAGCGCTCATGAAGATCGCGAGCGGCGGCGGCGGGCCCGGCCTGACGCAGACCGGGCGCGAGGGCGGAGCCAATGCCGGCCCGACCGAAGAGGAATACGCGGCGATGTCGCCCGCGGATCGACTGGTTGCCGCACGCAAAGCTGCGTCCGGCGGGCGATAGGGGACTGATCCATGAAGACGCTTGTCGAATACGCCAAGGGCCTGCCGACCACTGACCCGGCCCGTCCGCTGATCGAGTCGTTCGCGACGTCCTCCGACATCATGCAGGCCATCCCGTTCGATGGGCTGACCGGCCCCGTCTATGAGGGCTTCCGCCAGGCGGCCCTTCCGACGATCGGCTTCCGCGCGATCAACGAGACGTCGACGACCGGCACCGGCAAGGTCGAGCCCTTCCAGGAAGCGAGCTTCATCGTCGACCATGATCTCGACGTGGACCGCGCGATCGTCGACCGCTACGGCGAGACGCGCCGCGCCCGCGAGGAGACGATGGCGATGGCCGCAGCGGGCAAGCTGTGGGTCGATACCTTCCTGAAGGGCGACAACCCGGCGAACCCGCGCGTCTTCGACGGCCTGCAGCGGCGCGCGGCGAAGTTCGGGCGCACCTACAACAACTCGACGGCATCGGGCGGCGCTGCGCTGTCGCTCTACAACCTCGACAAGCTGCGCCAGAACGTCTCGAATCCGACGCACTGGATATTCGGCTTCGATCTGATGCCGCGCCTGATCCAGGCGGCGCGCAACACGTCGATCTCGGGCTTCGTCATCCAGAGCTGGGACGAGGTCGGCAAGCCGAAGATGAGCTATGCCGGCATCCCGATCCTGTTCGGCTACGAGAAGGACGACCACGGCACGGTCCTGCCGTTCAACGAGGTCGGCGCCGGCGGCGGCGCGGCCGTCACCACCTCGGTCTATCTCGTTTCGTTCCGGGACGGCGGACTGAAGGGCCTCCAGCTCAAGCCGATGTCGTTCAACGACAAGGGCCTGCTGGAGAACGGCATCACCTACCGGACGCACATGACCTGGGACGTCGGTCTGGTCGACGAGCACAAGTACTGCCTCGGCCGGCTCACCTCGATCACCGACGCGGCTTTCGTCGCGTAACGAACACGGCGGGGGCTCCGGCCCCTGCCATCATCGCCAACTGACAGGAGCGCCACGATGGGCCGCCGTGTTTACCTCTTCGATGCCGACCTCGAACTGAAGGATGCCGGCGCTCTGACCGCGTCGGCCGCCGCGCAGGTCGACTCCGCGGCTCGCGTGCTCGACATGGGCGCCGCCCGCTTCGACGGGCTGGCGCTGATCAACGTCACGGCGCTCGATATCGCGTCGAATGACGAGATCTACCACATCTTCGTGCAGGGATCGAGCTCGTCGAGCTTCGCCAGCGATATCGAGAACCTCGCCTGTCTGGAGCTTGGCGCGACCGAGGTCCGAGCCGGCGGCGCGAAGGACTCCGTGACCGGCATCTACGAGCTGCCGGTGACCAACGAGGCCGCGGACACGGTCTATCGCTACATCCGCATCTATGTGCTGATCGCCGGAACGACGCCGTCGATCAACTTCACCGCTTTCCTGTCGAACCAGGCCGGGCACTAAGCCCGGCCATTGCTGAGGTGCCACGATGAAGGTCAAGGTTTACGAGCAGTACAAGGACGACAAGGGCAACGAGGTCAACGACGAGCACGAGATGTGGTCGGTCGATGCCCGCGAGGCGGTTGCGAACGGCAAGGGCCGGTTCGCGCTGCAGCCCTTCGTGAAGGGCGGCAAGGCCAAGTCCGACAAGGACGACGGCAAGAAGTCCTGACGGCTCCCTTCGGGGCTGTATTAGCGGGGCCGGGCGAAAGCTCGGCCCTTTCTCTTTGTGCGGTGCGCAGCGGCTGGATCGCGCCAATCCTGCGCTGAATAGGAGCGCCCGGCATGCCGTATCGTGAACTGTTCTTCGACCGGCCCGGCGACGCAGAGCAGGGCAAGAAGGAGGAGCTGCAGACGGCTCTTCCCAAAATCGACGAGATGCTGCGCGAACTGTTCTCGTCGGCAGGCACGATCCCCGACAAGGCGACACTCGAACAAGCCGGGCTCGGCGTCGACAACACGACGTTCATGACGCCGTTCCTGGTGAAGACGGCCGCCATCCTGTTCGCGGCGGATGGCGTGTTCAATGCGGGGACGGCCTATGCGGCCGGCACGATCGGCGAGGCGCTGAAACTGCGGGCTCTGCTGGCGTCGCCGGAGTTTACCGGCGCGCCACTTGCTCCGACCGCGGCGCCCGGCACGAACACGACGCAGATCTCGACGACGGCCTTCGTGCAGGCGGCGATCGCGGCGCTGGTCGACTCCTCTCCCGGCACGCTCGACACGCTGAACGAGCTTGCCGCGGCGCTCGGCGACGACCCGAATTTCGCGACGACGACGGCGACGGCGCTCGCGAACCGCATCCGCTACGATGCGGCGCAGTCGCTGTCCGGCCCTCAGTCCCTGCAGGCGCGGCAGAACCTCGGCTTGACGGTCGTCGGCGACGCGCTCGCAATCGCGTCAAGCAAGAACGCCGCGCTGCAGGCGATCGATGCGCCGTGGCAATTGCTCTCTGAGGTGACCGTCTCGGGCTCGCCTGGCAATGTCGAGTTCACCGGGCTGTCTGGCACGCTTGAACACCGGCTGCTGATCTCGGGCGTTCGGCCGGCGACTGACGACATGCCGCTTATCCTTCAGGTTCAAACCGGCGGGTCGACATGGCAGACCAGCGGCTATGTCTTCGCGGGCAGGCTTCAAGCACCCGCTGGCGGCGCGGACACTGGATCGACCGTCGATTCCTATAGCTCCGGCATCGTTCTCACGCGTGTCGGCGCCGGAAACGGCGTCGGAAACGCTGCGGGAGAGGGGGCGGAGGGTGAGGTTTCGTTCGTGCCTGCTGACACGAACCATCGACGCCGGGTCCGCAGCGCTGTGTCCTTCACGCGATCGGATGGGGCTGATTGCCACGCTGTTGTCGGCGGCGCCTATGGTTCATCGGGCGCGATCACCGGCGTTCGGCTCGTATGGGTTTCTGGCAACTTCGCCAACGTCGGCCGCGTATCTCTG
>CAMLOC010000340.1 GCA_946481465.1 uncultured Shinella sp.
CCGTCACGCTGGTCGGCGTCCTGGTAACAGCCGCGCATGGCGAATTCTCGGCATTGGCCGAACTCGAATTCAACTTCGGCGATGCGCTGATGCTGTGCGCCTGCATCGTCTATGCCGCCTATACGGTCTCGCTGCGCTGGAAGCCGGACATGCACTGGCAGAGTTTCATCGCCGCGCCCGTCCTCGGCGCGCTCCTCAGCGCCATTCCGCTGTTCCTGTGGGAAGTGTCGCGCGGCGACGCCATCTTCCCGGATGCGACGGGCTGGGCCGTCGTACTTTATGCCGGCATCTTCCCCTCGCTGCTCTCGCAGGTACTCTATGTACGCGGCGTCGAGATGATCGGCGCCAACCGGGCCGGCCGCTTCATCAATGCCATCCCGGTCTTCGGAACCATCCTGTCCGTCGTCCTGATCGGCGAGACCATGCATATGTTCCACGTCGTCGCTCTTCTTCTCGTGCTCGGCGGCATCGCGATTGCCGAGTGGGGTCGGCCAAAAGAGAGAAAAACCTGACAAATGCAAGAAATCACCCGCAAGAACCTGTATTCCCGCTGATATCATCCCTAAAACTGGGGCGAACGCTTAAATCTTGTTTAGATTTTTAATGTTGCACTCACCGGCAACATGGGTCTTTCCGAGTTTTAAGTCATGAAAAACATACGCATTTCCACGCGCATTTATCTCCTCACCGCCATGGCGCTGTTCTTCATGGCAACCGCCATGATCTACAAGACGCAGGTCGCCAACGACGAGGTGAGCGAAGAACGCCGCCAGATGCTGCGCAACGTCACGGAATCGGCGATCTCCGTCATCGCCTCCTATGAAAAGCTTGCCCGGGACGGCGCGCTTTCCGAGGAGGACGCCAAGACGCGGGCCATCGCCGACGTCATGGCCATGCGCTTCGGCGAAGGCGGCTACTTCTTCATCAATTCCTTCGACGGCATGATGGTCGCCCATCCGCTGAACGCCAAGCTGATCGGCACCGACGTGCGCGGCCTGAAGGACACCCACGGCAAGGCCTTCAACATCGAGCTGATCCAGCTCGCCCAGAACCCCGGCAGCGGCTTCGTCGACTATTACTGGGACAAGCCCGGCCAGAGCGAGCCGGTCGAGAAATTCTCCTATATCCAGGGCTTCAAGCCCTGGGGCTGGGGCATCGGCACGGGCGTCTATGCCGACGACCTCGCCGCCAAATATTACACCTCGCTGACGACCACCATCGTCATCACGCTGCTTGCCGGCATCGCGACGCTTCTTGCCGCCATCGCCATCGGCCGCTCGATCAGCCGCCCGATCAACCGGCTGAAGGATGTGATGCTCGAAGTCTCGCGCAACGAAACGCAATCCGACGTGCCGGACACCGACCGAAAGGACGAGATCGGCAACATGGCCGATGCACTCGTTCTCCTGCGCAACTCCGTCATCGAGCGCAACGAGCTGGAAATCCGCCAGCGCGAGCAGCAGGGCCTGCTCGACGGCGAGCGCAGCGCAAACGAGGAACGCCAGGCCGCCGTCGCCCGCAGCCAGTCCCGCGTCGTCGAGACCATCGGCTCGGCGCTGGAACGCCTCGCCCAGGGTGACCTCACCGTCGATGTGCCGGATCTCGGCCGCGACTACGAGAAGCTCCGCCGCGACTTCAACGGCGCCGTCGAGGCGCTGAAGTCCACCATCGCGGCCATCGCCGAATCGACCGCCGTCGTCAACGGCAGCGCCGGCGAGATCAGCCGCGCGGCCAACGACCTCTCCCAGCGCACCGAGCAGCAGGCCGCCTCGCTGGAGGAAACCGCCGCCGCGCTCGACGAGATCACCGCCGCCGTGCAGAACTCCACCTCGCGCGCCGAGGAAGCCAAGCGCATGGTCTCCGAAGCCCGGGCCGGCGCCGCCAAGTCGAGCGAAGTCGTGCGCAACGCGATCGACGCGATGGGCCGGATCGAGCACTCCTCCTCCAAGATCGGCGAGATCATCGGCGTCATCGACGACATCGCCTTCCAGACCAACCTCTTGGCCCTCAACGCCGGCGTGGAAGCGGCCCGCGCGGGCGAAGCCGGCAAGGGCTTTGCCGTCGTCGCTCAGGAAGTGCGCGAACTCGCCCAGCGTTCGGCCAATGCCGCCAAGGAGATCAAGACGCTGATCACCGCCTCGACGACGGAGGTTTCGGCCGGCGTCAACCTCGTCGAGGAGACCGGCGCCTCGCTCACCGATATCGAGCGCCGCGTCAACGACATCAACGAGCGCATCGTCGCCATTGCCACCGCTGCGCAGGAGCAGGCCGTCGGCCTTCGGGAAATCAACACGGCCGTCAACCAGATGGACCAGATGACCCAGCAGAACGCCGCGATGGTGGAGGAGACCTCCGCCGCCAGCCAGACGCTCGCCCAGGAAAGCGGGCAGCTCGCCAGCCGCATCGCCCACTTCCAGCTCACCGGCTCGGGCCGCGGCGAGATGCGCCGCGCCGCCTGATCCGCCAGCAGGATCAAGAAGAAAGGCCCGCCGGAGAGATCCGGCGGGCCTTTCTGTTTGTTCGTCTTGGGAGGACGATCGATCAGTCGACGTTGAAGACCAGCGGCTTGACCTGGCGGATCGCCGGGTTGGCGCGCAGCTTGTTCATCACGTCCTCGGAGACGGCGGCATCGACATAGAGCAGCGCGATGGCGTCGCCGCCCTGCTGGTCGCGGCCGAGCTGGAAGTTGGCGATGTTGACGCCGCCCTCGCCCAGCGTCGTGCCGATGAAGCCGATCATGCCGGGGACGTCGGTGTTGGTGATGTAGAGCATGTGGTTGCCGACGTCGGCATCGAGGTTGATGCCCTTGATCTGGATGAAGCGCGGCTTGCCGTCGGAGAAGACCGTGCCGGCGATCGAGCGGGTCTGGTTGGCCGTCGTCACCGTCAGGCGGATATAGCCGTCGAAGACGCCCGACTTGTCGCGCTTGACCTCGGAGAGGATGATGCCCTTCTCCTTGATCATGATCGGCGCCGAGACCATGTTGACGTCGGCGACCTGCGTGCGGATGAGGCCGGCGAGCGCCGCGCTGGTCAGCGCCTTGGTGTTCATCGAGGCCGTCGCGCCGTCATAGAGGATCTCGATCTCCTTGATCGCGCTTTCCGTGACCTGACCGACGAAGGCGCCGAGCACGTCCGCAAGGCGGATGAAGGGCTTCAGGATCGGCGCTTCCTCGGCGGTGATCGAGGGCATGTTGATGGCGTTGGAGACCGCGCCGCGCACCAGATAATCCGACATCTGCTCGGCGACCTGCAGGGCGACGTTCTCCTGCGCTTCCGTGGTCGAGGCGCCGAGATGCGGCGTGCAGACGACGTTCGGCAGGCCGAACAGCGGGCTTTCCTTGGCGGGCTCGACTTCGAACACGTCAAAGCCGGCGCCGGCAACCTTGCCGGACTTCAGCGCTTCGGCAAGGTCCGCCTCGACGACGAGGCCACCGCGGGCGCAGTTCACGATGCGCACGCCGTCCTTCATCTTGGCGATCGCCGCCGCATCGATGATGTTGCGGGTCTTGTCCGTCAGCGGAACGTGCATGGTGATGAAGTCGGCCTGGGCGAACAGTTCGTCGAGCTCGACCTTCTTGACGCCCATCTCCTCGGCGCGCTCCTTGGAGAGGAACGGGTCGTAGGCGACGACATGCATCTTCAGGCCGATGGCGCGCGAGCAGACGATGGAGCCGATATTGCCGGCGCCGATGACGCCGAGCGTCTTGCCGGTGATCTCGACGCCCATGAACTTCGACTTCTCCCACTTGCCGGCCTGCGTGGAGCTGTCGGCGGCCGGAAGCTGGCGGGCGACGGCGAACATCAGCGCGATGGCGTGCTCGGCCGTGGTGATCGAATTGCCGAAGGGCGTGTTCATGACGATGATGCCGCGGCGCGAGGCGGCCGGGATATCCACATTGTCGACGCCGATGCCGGCGCGACCGATGACCTTGAGGTTGGTCGCAGCCGCGATCAGCTTTTCCGTCGCCTTGGTGGCCGAGCGGATGGCAAGGCCTTCATAGTTGCCGATGATCTCGGCCAGCTTGTCCTTGTCCTTGCCGAGCTTCGGCTGGAAATCGACTTCGACGCCGCGATCGCGGAAGATCTGGACGGCGGTTTCCGACAGTTCGTCGGATACGAGTACGCGAGGTGCCATGGGAGGCCTCCTTCAATGGGTCCGGGAAGATGAGATCAAGGTGGCTTCGCCCTTGGGACGAAGCCAGTCGCAAAATCAGGCCGCAGCCTTGGCAAGCGTCGCCTTCTGGGTCTCGAAAGCCCAGGTCAGCCAGGGTATCAGCGCTTCGAGATCGGCGGTATCGATGGTGGCACCGGCCCAGATGCGCAGGCCCGACGGGGCGTCGCGGTAGGCGCCGATGTCATAGGCGACGCCCGCCTCGTCGAGGAGGGCGACGAGGCCCTTGGCAAAGGCGGCTTGCGCGTCGGCGTCGAGCGCCAGCACGTCCTTGTCGGCGATCGTCAGGCAGACCGAAGTGTTGGAACGCGTTGCCGGGTCCTTGGCGAGGTTGGCGATCCAGTCGTTCTTCTCGACGAAATCGAAGATGACCTTGGTATTCGCATCCGCGCGGGCCATCAGCCCCTTGAGGCCGCCGACCTGCTTTGCCCAGAGAAGCGCATCGATATAGTCCTCGACGCAGAGCATGGAGGGCGTGTTGATCGTCTCGCCCTGGAAGATGCCCTCGATGATCTTGCCGCCCTTGGTCATGCGGAAGATCTTCGGCATCGGCCAGGCCGGCTCATAGCTTTCGAGGCGTTCGACGGCGCGGGGCGAGAGGATGATCACGCCATGTGCGCCCTCGCCGCCCAGCACCTTCTGCCAGGAGAAGGTGACGACATCGAGCTTTGAGAAATCGAGATTCTGCGCGAAGGCGGCCGAGGTTGCGTCGCAGATCGTCAGGCCCTTGCGATCGGCCGGGATGAAGTCGCCGTTGGCGACCCGCACGCCCGAGGTCGTGCCGTTCCAGGTGAAGACC
>CAMLOC010000341.1 GCA_946481465.1 uncultured Shinella sp.
GATCATCTTCCGCGAGAACATACCCTTGCTGGCGAAGTAGAGGAGGCGAGCCGGAGAGGCCTGCGCCGGGCTATTGGCCGTCATCGGCCTCTGAAAGCCTTTTGCGCAGGCCTGCGAGGCCGCGGCGGGCCAGTTTCTCGTTGAATGTGCGCAGCGGAATGCCGAGGCCTGCGGCGGCGCGCGCGGCATTGCCTTCGCTGAGATTGTAGGCTTCGGAAATGAGATGCGCTTCATAGACTGCCATCCGTTCCGGCAGCGTGAGCGCATCGGCCACGAACGGCTCATCGTTTGCCGCCGCGGCGGGCTCGTCGAGGCCGAGGGCGAACCGCTCGGCCTGCGCCTTGAGTTCGCGCACGTTCCCCCGCCACTCCTGCCGCTGCAGTTGCGCGATCCTTTCGGCGGGAACGGGGCGGATGGGGCGGCCGTAACGGTGCGCTGCAAGAGACGCGAAATGCCCGAAGAGGAGACCGATATCGCTGCGCCGCTGACGGAGCGGCGGAATGCGGATATCCACGGTCGCCAGCCGGTAGAAGAGGTCTTCGCGGAAACGCCCGGCGGCGATGTCGGCCGAAAGATCGCTCTTGGCCGCGGCCACGATACGCACGTCGACGGGTCTCGGACGGTTCTCGCCGAGGCGCTCCACGACGCGCTCCTGCAACACGCGCAGGATCTTCGCCTGCAAGCCGAGGGGCATCGATTCGATCTCGTCGAGGAAAACGGTTCCACCCGCGGCATGCTCGAACTTGCCTTCGCGGTCGGCGATGGCGCCGGTGAAGGCGCCTTTCGCATGGCCGAAGACCTCGCTTTCGAAGATGGTTTCCGGCAGCGCGCCGCAATTGATCGCGACGAAGGGGCCTGCGGCACGCCGGCTCAGCCGGTGCAGCGCCTGGGCGACCAGCTCCTTGCCCGTCCCCGTCTCGCCGATGATCAGGACGTCGATATCCACGTCCGCGAGCGTTTCCGCGCGTTCGCGCAGGTCCCGGATCGCCGGGCTGTCGCCCACGATGGCATCCGGTTCCCGCCGTACATCGACCAGGTTCTGCAGGCGCGCGATCTCCTGCTTCATGCGCCGCTTCTCGACGGCCTTGTCCAAAACGGAGAGCAGACGGTCGGCGTCGTAGGGCTTCTCCAGGAAATCCTCGGCGCCCTGCTTCATTGCCTGAACCGCCAGGCTCACATCGCCGTGGGCCGTGATGAGCACGACGGGGACGTCGCCCTTGCGGCGGGTCAGCGAGTTGAGAAGCGTCATCCCGTCGATGCCAGGCATGCGCACGTCGGTGACCACGACGTCCGGCTCCTCGCGCAGCACGGCCGAGAACGCCTCCTCCGGCCGATGGAATGCATCGACGGAAAAGCCGCTGACGGCAAGCCAGTCCGCCGCGGCCTTCAACAGGTCGCGGTCGTCGTCGACGAGCACGATGCGGCCGCGGCTCATTGCGCAGCCTCCAGGCGGGCGGTGTCGCGCCTGCCGAGCGGCACGCAGATGGTCGCGGAGGTTCCACCGCCCGGCACTTCGGCGAAACGGATCTCGCCACCGCATTCCCGCACGATCGTCGTGGCGATCGACAGGCCGAGACCGAGACCTTCTCCCGTCAGTTTCGTGGTGAAGAAGGGCTCGGCGATGCGGCCACGGTGTTCCGGCGCGATACCGGAACCGTTGTCGACGATTGCGACCGCGACGCGGGTTTCGTCCTGGGTGCGACGGATGACGATGGAGGGGGCGGGGCGCCCCTCGACCGCATCCAGCGCGTTGAGCAGAAGATTGAGCATGGCCTGCTCGAGTTTCAGCGCGACGGCTCTGACCACGGGCGAAGGGGCCTCGGCCTCGATGATCGGCGTGACGCCGAGCGTTTTCGCGCGGGGGTCGGCAAGCTCCACCACATTGCGGATGACGGTGTCGATCGATACGTCCTCCAGCTTCGAGGCGTCCTTGCGGGCGAAGGTCTTGAGGTGCTTGACGGTGCGCTGCATGCGCTTGACAAGGGATCGAGCGTCGACGATGCGCTCGCCCGCGGCCTCGGCCGCCTGTTTTCCCGCCAGAACGCCGGCCGTCGCAAGTGTTGCGTCAAGGGCGGCGAGCGGCTGGCTCACCTCATGTACGATCGCCGTCGACATGCGCCCGAGGGCTGCCATCTTTGCCGAATGGATGAGGCCTTCCTGCGTGCGGCGCAGTTCCTCCTCGGTCTTTCGGTGCATGTCGATTTCCAGGGCGAGATCCTGCGTCCGCTCGGCCACCATGTTTTCAAGAAACTGGCCCTGCCGCAACCGCATGCGGATGAGCTGGGCGCGCTGGTGGAGGAAATAGAGGGCACCGGTCGCCAGAAGGCCGGCGATCAGCGCAGCGAGGGCCCAGAAGCCGGCGAGCTTGGCGGTATCGGCGGTGCTGGTTGCCGCCAGAACGCGCCAACCCTCAGGTTCGACCGTCGAGAAACGCGCGAGCAGGCGATCCTTGCCCTCGCGGAGCGAGAGGGCGGGATCTTCTGCCTTGCCCGAGGGAAGGCTTGCAGCATGCGGCAGGATAGACGCGCGGTTTGCAAGATCAGCGCCTTCATAGGTGCGCTCCGCGGCAAGCCGTTCCGAAGCCTCCGCACTAAGCGGGACGAGTGGCCGGTATTTCCAGTCCGGGTTTCCCGACAGGAAGACGATGCCCCATTGGTCGGCGATGGCGGTTTGCACGCCGGCTGCTTCCCAGGCCAGCTCCAGCGGCAACAGGTCCGCCTTGACCACGACCACGATGGGCGGCTTCCCTGCGCTGTCGATCCGGGAGGCGAGGAAGTATCCGGGTTTTCCGGTGGTCACGCCGATCGCATAATAGCGTCCTTCGCCCTTGAGGATCGCATTGCGGAAATAGGGGCGGAAACTGTAGTCCTGCCCGACGAAGCTCTCCGGCGTCGCATGGTTGCTCGCTGCAAGCGTGATGCCGCGCGCATCCAGGACATAGAGATCGGCGGGGCCTGCCTCCCGGACGATGGTTTCCAGATAGCCGTTGGCGGCGGCAAGCGCGGCCTTGCTCCGCTCCGGGCTCGCGATCGCGCGGATGCGCGCATCCTCGCCCACCACCTTCGGCAGATACCGGAAGCGCTCGATCTCCGTTTCGATCGCCCGGTTGGTGAGGACAAGGCTTCGCTGGAGCTGGCTTTCAAGCGAGCTGACCGCCACGCCGTTTGCAAGATCATAGGCGACGAACGGCGCGATGCATGTAGCGATGAGCATGCCGATCGTCATGCGACCGATGGTGCGCGTCATTCTCGGGCCGATCCGTCTCTGTGTCCTCTTGTCCATGACCTTAGCGCCAGTTCCAAACAGAAAGAACAGGAGAATGGCGGAGCAGGGCCGATTCAAGGGCGCGCCTCGCTCGCCGTTTCCTTCCCCGCCGCGAAACTGCAGGGCCGCAGCACGAGGGGAGCCGCCCGCTCCCGGCCAAGCTCCCGGCAACCCTGCGCATCGCAGAGCGTCCAGCCGGAAACGGTCGCACCGGATGCGGCAAGCACGAGTTCCGGCAGCGGCGGGACATGCGGCTCCCACACCCACCAGCCGTCCTGCCGACGGGCGCCTTCTCCCGGATCCATGCCGGCGCCGGATCCCTTGACGCGCGCCTCCTTCAGCACCAGCCCTTCCTTCGTCGCCGCCCAGCTTTCCTGCCAGGTGATCTTTTCCACCGAATGGGTCCAGCTGAGGGTGAAGAGGCCGGCGGCAACGGCAATGGCCTTGCCGCCGGCAATGCAGACCGACAGGCTCATGCCGGGCGCGGCGTGGTTGCCGGCGGCTCCGCCTTTGCCTTGCGCCAGACGATGAAGGCGAAGACGGCGCCGAGAGCAAAGCCGACCTCGTCCGTCAGGGGCAGGGCCGCGAGCATGCTGAAGGATGCGGCGGTGGCGAGCGTCCGTTCGAGGATGGTGAGCCTGACGGCGGCGAAGCCGACCACCGCGGCACCCCACAGGCCGATGGCGAAGGCCGTCTTGACGACGATATAGGCGACCGCTGCCGGATAGCCGACGGAGGCGGCGAACGCCCCGCCGTCCTGGAGCATGAGCGCGGGCGAGTAGACCGCCATGAAGGGTATGACGAAGCCGGCCGCCGCGACCTTGATGGCCTCGATGGATATCTTTAGGCCGCTTTCGCGGGCGATCGGCGCTGCGGCGAAGCAGGCGAGCGCCACCGGCGGCGTCAGGTCGGCGAGAATGCCGAAATAGAAAACGAACATGTGGCTGACGATGAGCGGCACGCCGAGTTCGAGAAGCGCCGGCCCCGCGATCGAGGAAGTGATGATGTAGTTCGGGATCGTCGGAATGCCCATGCCGAGCACGAGGCATGTCACCATCGTCAGGAGCAGCGACAGGAAGAGGCTCTTGCCGCCGACGGAAACGATGAACTGGCCGAACGTGTTGGCTGCGCCGGTCAGCGTCATCGTGCCGATGATGATGCCGACGAGCGCGCAGGCGATCGCCACCGGCAGGGCCGTCTTGGCGCCTTCCGCAAGCGCGTCGCGGCAGACGAGGAGTGTCTGGCGGCCGCCCTTCCACAGTGCGTTGACGACGATCAGCGCCGCCAGGGCGAGGACCACGACCTTTATGCCGAACTCGAAGAAGCTGGCGGCCACGAGGCCGAGGCCGATCCAGAAGATGACCCGCACGACCATCGAGGGCAGACCGATGGCGATGGAGCTGCCGAGGATGAGCAGCATCGTGAAACCGAGGCCGACGGTGCCGGCGAAGAGCGGCGTGTAACCGGAAAACAGCAGCCAGATGAGCGCGCCGAGCGGCAGGACCAGATACCAGCCCTCCATGATCGCGGCCCGGGCGGACGGCAGTTCGTTGCGCGGCAGGCCCAGCAGCCCGCGCTTGCCGGCCTCCAGATGCACCATCCAGAAGGCAGAAGCGAAGTAGAGGATCGCCGGAATGACCGCGGCCTTGACGACCTCGTGATATTCCACGCCCAGCGTCTCGGCCATGATGAAGGCGACGGCGCCCA